>JBKJXJ010000191.1:0-2634 GCA_046716125.1 Candidatus Eiseniibacteriota bacterium | reverse complement strand
GAGTGGGGCTGGAGCGCCAGCGACGGGGCCCCGCGAGGAGTGAGGCCCCCGGACCCCGGCCGGACCGGCGAGCGAGCCCGGCGGTCAGCCCCCGATCCGACCCGGGACCTCCGCGCTCGCCCAGCGCCACGCCTCCTCGGCCGCGGCGGCGGCCGCCGCCGCCACCCGGATCAGGTCGGGGCTCCCTCCGCCCTTGCCGCGCGCACGTTCGAGCAATCCCGGGAGCAGCGTCTTGAGATCGGCGGCGATCGCCTTCGCCCGGCCGATCACGACCACCGGGTCGGGTGAGGCGGCCGCCGCGACCACCCATGGCGCTCCGGCTTCGAGACACTTGATCGCGAAACGCCGCACCTCCTCGCGCGGCCGCGCGGCGGAGAACTCGGCCACGCCGCGTGGCGGGTCGCCCACGCGCTCGCGCGCGTCCGCCGCCATCACCTGCTCGGTCAACGCGTCCAGGCGCTTCCGCATCTCGTTCCGCTCGTCCGCCGCGCGCTCGAGCTGGGCGATCAGATCGCGGTCCTTGAGAGTGCGGCGGCGCGCCCCCTCGACCAGCGCCTCGGTGCGCCAGGCGTGGTCACGCAGCGCGCGCCCTCCGCACAGGAACTCGAGGCGCAGGTTGCCACGCACCTTCTCCCAGCCCACGATCTTGATCGACCCCACCTCGCCGGTGCGCCGCGTGTGCGTGCCCCCGCAGGCGGAGACGTCCCACTCGGGGACCTCGACGATCCGGATGCGACCCCCCACCTGAGGAGGCTTGCGCAGCGCGAAACGCTGGACACCCGCGGCATCCGTCCAGTGCCGCTCGACCGGCCGGTCCTCCCACACGATGCGATTCGCCGCCTCCTCGACCCGCTCGATCGCGCGCCAGTCGGTGCCCGGCAGGGCCACCTCGATCGTGCTGCGCTCCTCGCCGAGATGGGACGAGATCGTCGGCGCCGAGATCACGCGCTCGAGCGCGGCCGACAGGATGTGCTGGCCGGTGTGCTGCTGCATGTGGTCGAAGCGGCGCGCCCAGTCCACCTCGCAGGGCACCTCCGCGCCCGCCGCCGGCATCGTGCCCGCGGGATCCAGCACGTGCCACACCCGATCCGCTTCGTCGGCCTGGACGTCCACCACGGGGCAGCCGCCCAGGGCGCCGCGATCGGCCTCCTGGCCACCGCTCTCGGGATAGAAGAACGTCCGCTCGAGCTCCACCGCCGGGCGTCCCTTGTGCTCGCCGACCGCGCTGACGCACGCGGTGAACTCCCTGGTGTAGGCGTCGTCGTAGTAGAGCCGTTCCGAAGCCATCGCGCGGCGTGCCCTCCCCAGGCCTCAGGAACCCGTGCGCCGGACGCCGTACTCGCGCAACTTGCGCCACAGGGTCGTGCGCGAGATGCCTAGCTGGCGGGCCGCGGTCGTGGCATTGCCCTGATGGCGCGCGATGACACGCAGGATGTGCTCCTTCTCGATCTCGGCGAGCGACCACGTCCCGCGCGCGTCGCCGTGGTCCCCGGAATGCGGATCGCCCGCCACCGCGTCGGGCCGGGTGGCGGCCCGGCCAACGGCATGGTCCGGGACTTCAACGCTCGCCCCTGTGCCCTGCGCGAGCAGACGCGGTGAACGGATCGACGCCGGCAGGTCGGCGGCACTGATGACCGTGCCCTCGGTGATCGCCACGGCGTGCTCGATCGCGTTCTCCAGCTCGCGCAGGTTGCCGGGGTAGTCGTAGCGCCCGAGCTGCTGCGGCGCTTCGGGCGAGAAGACGAGCCCCGGCCGGCCGAGACGCGCCGAGAACCGGTCGAGGAAGTACGACGCCAGGAGTCCGATGTCCTCGCGACGCTCGCGCAACGGCGGCAGGTCGATCTGCACCACGTTCAGGCGGTAGAAGAGGTCCTCGCGGAAGCGGCCCGCGGCCACCTCGCGGCCCAGGTCGCGGTGGGTCGCGGCGACGACGCGGATGTCCACCATCCGGGTGGCGTTGTCCCCCAGCCGCCGCACCTCGCTCCCCTCGAGCGTGCGCAGCAGCTTCACCTGGGTGGCGAGCGGCATGTCGCCGATCTCGTCCAGGAACAGCGTGCCGCCATCCGCGGCCTCGATCAGCCCGACGCGTTCGTCGGTCGCGCCCGTGAACGCGCCGCGCACGTGACCGAACAGCTCGCTCTCGATCAGGCTCTCCGACAGCGCTCCCACGTTGACCGGCACGAACGGCCCGGTGGCCCGGCGCGATTGTAGATGGAGCGAGCGGGCGATCAGCTCCTTCCCTGTCCCGCTCTCACCGGTGATGAGCACGGTGCTGTCCGTCCCGGCCACCTTGCGGACCAACCGGAAGATCCGCTGGATCCGGGCGCTCGCCCCCACGATGTCGTGGTAGAGCGTGATGTTCGCGCCGTGGGCCTGCGGGGGCCGCCGGATGGGTCGGGATGGGGAGCTGGTCGTGGGCATGGTCTGGTCGGGTCCGCCGCTCCAGCCGCTCTGGCCGTGGCCTCGGACGGGTGTTTCAAAATGCCACAGTGCTGTCGGACGGTCAATCGAAATCAGGCTAACGGACTGCCACTCTGCGGGTTGAGGTCATCTCGCGGAGGGACCAGCTGGAGCCGGGGAGGCTCCGAGGCCATGGGGACGGCGCCAAGGCCGGGCTCGGTCCCGGGCTCGGGC
>JBKJXJ010000190.1:0-8453 GCA_046716125.1 Candidatus Eiseniibacteriota bacterium | reverse complement strand
CGCCTGGGCCTGGCACATCTCGAGCTGGGCGAGCCGCGCGCCGCCGCTGCGGCGTTCGATCGCTGCACCCAGCTCGCGCCTGGCGACCTCGGACTCCGGCGTTACGCGATGGGCGCGTGGCAGCTCGCGGGCGACGAGGCCAAGGTGCGGGCACGATATGAGGAGGGCGTGCGGCTCGGCCTCAATGCCCGCGCGTTGCTTGGCGGGGACACGGCTCCCGCGTCCACGCGGACTCCTTAACGACCATCGCCTTCGCGCCGCGCTTGTTGCCGCGCGCGGCTTGCCGCTATCGTCGTTGCACTCATGGTCAGTCCCACAACCTCCAGTGGCGGCCGATTCCGCGTCCGCGATCTGATTCCGTTCGGCCCCCGGCGTCATCCGCGCCCGAGCCCATTCGTCGAAATGTTCCAGATCGTGTGGGAGAACCGCGACAACCTCCCCTACGCATGGCGCATCCTGAACCACGGCGTGTGCGACGGTTGCTCGCTCGGTCCGCGCGGGCTGCGCGACGACGTGATCTCGGGCGTGCACCTCTGCATGACGCGGCTCAAGCTGCTAAGGCTCAACACCATGGGTCCGATCGCGGACGAGCGGCTCGGCAGCGTCGCCGAGTTGCGCAAGCTCTCGAACGAGCAGCTGCGTCTGCTCGGGCGGCTCCCCTATCCCATGATCCATCGTGCCGGCGACGACCGCCTCCACCGGCTGTCGTGGGACGAAGCGCTTTCAATCGTGGCCGAGGAGCTGAAGGACGTGCCGGGCGAGCGGCTCGGCTTCTTCGCGACGTCGCGCGGGATCGTGAACGAGACGTACTACGCGTTCCAGAAAGTCGCGCGGCTCCTGGGATCGAACCACGTCGACCTGTGCGCGCGGCTGTGTCACGCGGCGAGTGTCGCCGGCCTCAAGGACACGCTCGGCATCCCCGCACCCACGTGCTCGCTCAAAGACATGATCGGCAGCGATCTCGTCGTGATCCTCGGCTCGCATCTTTCGAACAACCAGCCGGTAACGACGAAATACCTGTGCTACGCGAAGCGCAAAGGCACGCGGATCATCGTCGTGAACCCCATGCGCGAGCCCGGGCTCGAGCGCTACTGGGTGCCGAGCGATCTGCGCAGCGCGATCTTCGGCACGAAGCTTCAGGACGACTTCTTCCAGGTCGCGGTCGGCGGCGACGTCGCGTTCCTGAACGGCGTGCTCAAGCACCTGATCGAGATGAACGCCGTGGACCACGCGTTCGTGGACGAACGCACCGAGCGCTTCGAGGACGTGCGCGCGCACGTCGCCGCACTCGGGTGGCCCGAGCTCGAGCGCGCCGCGGGCCAGACGCGCGCCGACATGCGGCGCTTCGCCGAGGAGTACGCGCGGGCGAAGACCTGCGTGTTCGTCTACAGCATGGGGCTCACGCAGCATCGCTTCGGCGTGGACAACGTGAAGGCGCTCGTGAACCTGGCGCTGGCCCGCGGCATGCTGGGACGGGAGAAGTGCGGGATCATGGCGATCCGGGGACACTCGGGCGTGCAGGGCGGGGGCGAGTGCGGCGTGGACCCCGACAGGTACCCGGGCGGCTTCGAGGTGGCGAACGACGAGGACCGCGGGCGCTTCGAGACGTTGTGGGATCACCCGCTGCCGGCATGGAAGGGACACCGCACGCTCCAGATGATGGAGGCCGCGCACCGCGGCGAGCTGGACCTGCTCTACTCGCTGGGCGGCAACCTGCTCGAGACCATGCCGGACCGCGCCTACATGGGGGACGCGCTCTCCCGGGTCCGGCTGCGCATCCATCAGGACATCGTGCTCAACAGCTCGTCCCTCCTGCCGGGGCGGACGGTGCTGCTGCTGCCCGCGCAGACCCGCTACGAGACACCCGGAGGCGGCACCGCCACCAGCACCGAGCGGCGCATCCGGTTCTCCCCCGAGATCGCCGGGCCCAGGATCGCCGAAGCGCGGCCCGAGTGGGAGATCCCGGTGCGGGTGGCGATCGCCGCCCGACCTGCCCTGGCGCAGCGCCTCGCCTGGCGCGGCACCGCCGACATCCGCCGCGAGATGGCGCGCACGATGCCGCTATACGCCGGGGTCGAGGCGCTCGAGCAGGAGGGCCAGTGGGTCCAGTGGGGCGGCGAGCGGCTCTACGCGGACGGGTTCACCCGCATGCCGGAGGGGCGCGCGCGCTTCACGGCGGTCCCGGTGCCACGGATCGAGATCCCGGCCGGGTCCTTCTACCTCACGACGCGTCGCGGCAAGCAGTTCAACAGCATGGCGCAGGGCGGCCGCGACTTCCTGATGGGGAGCGCCAGCCGCAGCGACGTGCTCATGAGCCCGGCCGACGCGGCACGGCTCGGCGTGCGCGACGGCGACGGGGTACGGCTTCGCTCGGAGGTCGGCGTGTGGGTGGGCGTCGCCCGCCACGCCCCCATGAAGGAGCGGCACCTGCAGACGTATTGGCCCGAGACCAACGTGCTCATCCCGCGCCGATTCGACCCGGTCTCGGGCGAGCCCGACTACAACGTGATGGTCACCGCCGAGCGGGCCGACGCGTAGTCCTAGCCGTAGCGGCCCTCGATATACTCGATGGTCTTGGGGTTGTTCGGGCTCAGGAAGAGGTCCTCGGTGCGTTCGTGCTCAACCATGCGGCCGAGGAGCATGAAGATGCACTCGTCGCTCACCCGCCGGGCCTGGGCCATGTTGTGGGTGACGATGACGATCGTGAAGTGCTCCTTGAGGCCAAACATGAGTTCCTCGATCGCCCGGGTACCCTCCACGTCGAGGGCGGAGCACGGTTCGTCCATGAGGATCACCTCGGGCTTCAGCGGGAGCAGGCGGGCGATGCACAGTTTCTGCTGCTGCTCCAGCTGCAGCGTGGTCGCGCTCGTGTGCAGCCGGTCTTTGAGGTCGTTCCACAACCCCACCTGGGTGAGCGCGGCCTCGACGGCGGTGTCGAGGATCGAGCGTTTAAGCTCGCTTCTCCTGCTGTGGAGGCGCAGGCCGAAGATGACGTTGTCGTAGATCGAGAGCGGCAGCGGGTTGGGGCGCTGAAAGACCATGCCGACCGCCTTGCGCAGCTCGACGAGCGAGACCCCGGGCGCGAAGATGTTCTCCCCCAGGATCTCGATCTCCCCCGTGGTACGGACGTACGGGTAGCGCTCATTGACCCGATTGAAGCAGCGCAGCAGCGTCGTCTTGCCGCAACCCGAGGGGCCGATCAGCGACGTGATGATCCGGGGCCGGATCCGGATGGACACGTCGATCAACGCCTGGAACGTGCCGTACCAGAGGTTGAGCTCGCGCGTCACGAGGGAGAATTCGCCGGTCTCACTCACCCGAACTTCCCCCTGACGTAATCGTAGGTGCGACGCTCGGCCGGTGACTCCGAGAAGATGACCTCGGTCGAGTCGAGCTCGACGATGTCACCCTTCATGAGGAACATCGTGCGATCGGCCAGGCGGCGGGCCTGCTGAACGAGGTTGGTGACGAGGACGATGGTGATATCCCGGCGCAGCTCCTTCAACACGTCCTCGATGCGCATCGTGGTCACGGGGTCGATCGCGATGGAGAACTCGTCGAGACAGAGGATCTCCGGATCGTGGGACAGAGCCCGGGCGATGCTGAGTCTCTGCTGCTGGCCGCCCGAGAGCGCCGTGCCCAGGCTCGTGAGCCGGTCCTTGACCTCGTCCCACAGTGCCGCCTGGCGCAGGCAATTCTCCACGATCTCGTCGAGCGCGCTCCGGGCTCTTAGGCCCGCCGCGCGTGGCGCGAACGCCACGTTGTCGTAGATCGACATCGGGAGGCCGACCGGCAACGGCGCCACCATTCCGATCTTTCGCCGCATGGCGAACACGTCCCGGACGCGCCGGACATCCTCGCCGTCGAGCCGGATCGATCCGGAGACCCGGGCGTCCGCGTCGAAGTCGATGGTCCGGTTGAAACAGCGTAGCAACGAAGACTTGCCCGACTGCGCCGGGCCGATGATGCCGAAGATCTCGTTGCGACGTATGTCGAACGAGATTCCGTGAATCACTTCGCGGGCGCCATAGGCCAGACGCAGATCGGAGACGGCGATCATGACCTCCGGGGCGTTCACGGTGTCACCACTTCTTGCGGCCGCGCAGCCAGAGTCTCAACGCGATCGACAGGGCGTTGAGCGTGAGCACGGTGCCGAGCAGCACCACCGCCGTCGCGAACGGCAGCGCCTCGGGGACATCCGGCACCTGGGTGGAAAGCGTGTAGAGATGCATGGAGAGGGCCATGCACTGGTCGGTCGGCGCGTACGGGAACAGATCTCCGCGCTGGACCGACATGTAGAAGACGGCGCCCGTGAACATGATCGGCGCGGTCTCCCCGGCCGTCCGACTGACCTCGAGGATCACCCCGGTGAGGATGCCCGAGATCGAGTTGGGCAGTACGACCCCCCGCGTCGTCTGCCAACGCGTCGCCCCGACGTTCCAGCATGCGTTACGGAAGGCCTGTGGCACCGAGTTGAGTGCCTCCCGGGTGGAGGTGATGATCACGGGCAGGGTCATGATCGCGAGGGTGAGCGAGGCCGCGACGATGGAGTATCCGAGCTGCGCGGCATAGACGAACGCTCCCAGGCCGAACAGCGCGTGGACGATGCTTGGCACACCGGCCAGGTTGATCACCGCCATGTTGATCGTGCGGTGAAACCAGTTGTCCCTGGCGTACTCGTTCATGTAGATGGCGGCCATCACCCCGATCGGCGCCGACAGGGCCAGCGCCCCCAGCACGAGGTAGATCGTCCCCACGAGTGCCGGCCAGATGCCGCCCGCCCGCATGCCCTGCTTCGGCACATCGAGCAGAAACTCGAGCGAGAGTGCCGGCCACGCCTTGAAGATCAGGTAGACGATGAGCGCCAGCAGGGGCAGGATCATCGCCGCTGCCATCGCACCCAATCCCGCACGCACCAGAACCTCGGTGCGCCGCTTGCTGCGGCCGAAAGCCGTTTCGGCGAAACGCGCGACTGCTGCTTCGGCCATTCTTCAGCGCCCCCGGCGGACGCCGCGCACCGCGAAGTCCGCGGTGAGGTTGATCACGAACGTGATGAGGAACAGGAGCACTCCCGTGAGAAACAGCACGCGGTAGTGATCCGACTGCGCCGGCGCCTCGCCAAGCTCCGCGGCGATGTTGGCCGTGAGGGTGCGGACCGAGTCGAGGAGGCCATGCGGGATGTGGACGGCATGCCCGGTGGCCATCAGGACGGCCATGGTCTCGCCGACGGCCCGGCCGACGCCGAGCAACACTGCCGCGAGCAGCCCATTCTTCGCGGCCGGCAACAGCACGCGGTGGACCGTCTGCCACCGCGTCGCCCCCTGGGCGAACGCTGCTTCGCGGTAGGAATCGGGCACCGCCTTGAGGGCATCCTCCGCGATCGAGGTGATGATCGGCACGCACATGAGCGCGAGGATCACGCCGCCATTGAGCACGTTGACCCCCACGGGAGCGCCGGTCAGGTCGACGATGATCCGGCTCGTGACGGTGAGGCCGATGAAGCCCCATACCACGCTCGGGATCGCCGCAAGGAGTTCGATGACGATCTTGAGCGTTTCACGCACTCTGGGGCCCGAGAACTCCGCGACGTAGATCGCCGCCCCGAGACTGAATGGCACCGCGATCAAAATCGCCAGACCGCTCACGCAGGCGGTGCCGACGATCAACCCGAGGATTCCATACCGGACGTTCGAGACCGACGTCGGATACCATTCCACGCTGGTGAGGAACTCTCCCGGCGAGAATTGGTCGCTGAACAGCACCGGCGCGGCTTCTCTGAAAACGAAGAAGAAGATCGCGAGCACGAAGACGATCGCGCTCATGCCCGAGAGCCGGATCAGCACCTCGAGCGCCCGCTCCCCCACGACCGCCCAGTACGGTCGAACCGGCCGCGGACCTCCGCGCGACGCACTTCGAGGAGGGGTTCCGCTCATCGTCGGTGCGATCCGTGCCCCGGGTGTAACGCCGTCCGGCGGGGCGTCGATCGCCGCACTCGCTACGTCCCGGCCGCAGCCGAGACGGGGACGTACCCGTTCACCTCGACCACCTTCTGGCCCGCCGGCGAGAGGATCCAGTCGATGTAACGTTTGACCTCGCCCTCGGGCTCGCCAAGCGTATAGATCAGCAGGGAACGGGCCAGCGGGTAGGACTTGTCCAGCGTGTTCGCGACCGTCGGGGCGACCGCGGCCTGACCGGATTGCGGAGCGAGCGGGAGCATCTTGACGTCGGGCGTGGCGTATCCCATCCCGCTGTAGCCGATCGCCGTCTTCGTATTGGCGACGAGCTCGACGACCTCCTTGGACCCGCTCATGTCGCGCGATCCGAGCTTGAAGTCCTTCTTGGCGAGCACATGCTCGCGGAAGAACTCGTAGGTGCCCGAGCTGGACTGGCGGCTGACGCGGACGATCTCATCGTCACCGCCCCCGGGGAGCGTCACGCCCAGCTGAGACCACTTCGTGATCGTGCCGTCCTCGGCGAAGATCTGGGCAAGCTGCTCGAGGGCGATGTCGCCGATCGGGTTGTCCTTGTGGACGTACACCGCGAGCGCGTCAAAGCCCACGATGAACTCCTTCGGTTCCTTGCCGGTGTTACGCTTCGCCTGCTCGATCTCCTCGGGTTTCATGTTGCGGCTGGAGTTGGCGATGTCGATGGTCCCCCGCTCCAGGGCCGCGATGCCCACACCCGATCCGCCCCCCGAAACCTCGACGTCGACCGCCGGGACCGCCGTCTTGTACTCCTCGGCCCACGCCTGCGCGACGTTGACCATCGTGTCCGATCCCTTCACCTGGATCGTCGTCCCGCTCGAGCCGGCTCCCTTGCCCCCGCCGCACCCCCCGATCATGAACGCGACGCCGACAACCAGCCCGGCCCCGGCGACACCTGCGAACCACGCGCTGATCCTCTTCATGTTCTTCCTCCTCCATTGGAATCCACGTGTGCGGTGATCCGTCACGTCCTGTCGCTGACCTTGACCGCCGAAACGAGATCGCGGATGTGGCTCGCGATGAACGTGTACGCTTTCTCGTAGGCGGCGCGCACTTCGTCCTCGCTCCCGGTCACGAGACTCGGGTCCTCGATGGGCCACTCGAGCAGCACCGCCTTGCGCGGCCGACGCGGGAAGGCGCGCTTCGCCTCCGGGGCGAGCAGGATGATCACGTCCTTGTACTCGAGGCTCTGCACGTCGGTCACGGCCCTCGGCACCGCCCGCGAGACATCCATACCCTTCGACGCCATGAAGCTCGTCGTCGCCTTCCCGACCGGGAGCGGATCGAGACCTGCGCTGGAGAACACGTAGCCCGGCTCGGCGAGCGAGGTCCCGATGAACTCGGCCATGAGGCTTCGGCAGGAACTCCGCTCGTCGACGAACAGCACGTCCAGCGTGGCCGAGCTCCGGTGTTTAAAGATCTCGCCGGTACAGAGGTAGAGCGTCTCCATGCTGATGTTGCGTGCCTGGTCCGAGACCCGCTCGAGGCGTCGGATGATCATGACCATGGGGTAGAGGGCCTCGAAAGGCAGCTTCCCCTCTCGAAACTCCCGGGTGACATCGGCCGTCAGCTTGTCCCGCAGGAGATCCACGGCCTCGTCACCCTCGATCGTCCTGCTGGCGAGATCGGCGTCCTGCTCGACGAACGACCGGATCGCATCGTGCAGCATGGGTTCGGCGAGATCGGCGATCTGCCGTAGCCGCTCCAGGGGCAACGGCGCTTCGATCTGGCTCAAGCGGAGCGCCTCCCGGGCGATCGCCTCGGCGTAGTCACCGACCCGCTCGAGCTCGAGGTTGATCCGGATGCTGGCGTAGACGAAGCGCAGCAGACTTGCGGCCGGCTGGTGGCGCACCAGAAACCCGAGGCAGAGCTTGTCGATCTGTTTCTCCGCGTCATCGATATAGTTGTCGCGGAGGATCGCCACGTAGGCGGCCTGCCGGTCCCGTTGCTGGACCGCCCGGATGCTGCCACGGACCGATGCTTCGACCAGCTCGCCCATCTGGGCGATCTTGCGCCGGATCTCCTCCAGGTCTTCCTGGAGCGATGCCTCGAGGTGCCGGGTCATCGGATGGGTGCCGGGAAGTCTGGATCCCTGGGACGACTGGGATGTCATTCGGGCCTCGCAGGATTGAAATGGGTCCCGTGTCATCGCGTGGAGCGCGAGGATGTTTATCACGCACTGGTTTGGCGGGCAACCACACACTCCAGGTGCTATCCTGCCCGGCATTGTCGCAGCTCGCACGCCGGGGAGGTCCGCGGCGTCGGCCGCCCCCGCTCATCCCATGCACCGGAGCGCCACACGGACGTGACACCGCTCGATCTGGTCGTCGTGGGTGGGGGCATCACCGGGCTCGGCGTGGCCCGGCTCGCGGCGCGCAACGGCCTCAGGGTCGCCGTGCTCGAGCGCGGCGACCTAGCCTCGGGCGCGAGCAGCGCCTCGAGCCCCCTGGTGCCCCGCGGGCGCGGCGA
>JBKJXJ010000189.1:0-2871 GCA_046716125.1 Candidatus Eiseniibacteriota bacterium | reverse complement strand
ACCAGGCGCTTCTCCCCGGTCGAGAGCGTCCAGGTCCGGCGCGAAAGCATCTGTTCGGGGTCTAACCCCAAATCCCGCAGGTGATTGAAGGCGTCCGCGAGGGCTTCCGACCGGTCGAGGCCGCGGGCCACGGCGGCGAACACGACCTCATCCGCGACCACCTCCTCGAACACCTGAAGCTCCGGGTACTGCAGCGCCAGGATGGGCGGCGCGTCCGGAGGTCGAGCCCAGGTGACACGCACCTGGGAGAGCCGCTCGAGCCCGGCCGCCGCCGCGAGCAGGACGCTCTTGCCGGCCCCGTTGGGACCGACGATCGCCGTCACGCCTCTGGCGCCGACCCGGAGCGTCAGAGGGGCGGCGACCCGGATGCGAGGGCCACGTTGGGAGGACGCGGGCGCCAGCTCAAGCTCCACTCTTGTCGTCGATTCGCCGCCGGTCACAGGATGCTCGGCGTGCGTGACGCTCCTTAGGGTGGATGGGCGACGGGCCGGTCCGACTTGGAGGACGCGTGAGGCGGCGGACAGCTCGTCCTGGTCCTGTGTGGCCCAGACGACCGCGAGCCCGCGGCCGACCTGCCCGGCGATGGCGACCCGGATCCGCTCGCGGGTGGAGGCGTCCAGGTGGGCGGTAGGCTCGTCTGCCATCAGCAGGCGCGGGCCTGCGATCAGCGCGGCGCCGAGGAGCACGAGCTGCTGGCGGCCGGCCGAGAGCGTGGCGGGCTCGAGCGCCAGCTCCGATTCGAGACCCAGCGTCCGGGTCCAGCGCGCCACCTCGGGCCCGATCTCCCGTTCGGGGATCGCGAGATTGCGGGCGGTGAACGCCAGCTCCTCTCCCACGGTGGGCTGGAGGAGCTGGCTGCTGGGATCCTGGAGCACGACCGCGACGCCCGCCGCGCCTAAGGTGCGATGGCCCGGCCCGAACAGCTTGCCGTCGAGCGTCAGCGTCCCCGAGGAGATCGGCCAGAGGCCGGAAAGCGCGAGCAGCAGACTGGTCTTCCCGCCGCCGTTCTCTCCTGCGAGCGCGAGCCACTCGCCCGCGCGCACGCGCAGCGAGACGCCGCGCACGGTGGGCTCGGCAGCCCCCGGCGGTGTCACCGCGAGATCGGTGGCCTCGAGCATGGTCTCCTCCGGGACGGCCGAAGCGGCAGGCGACGCCCCCCCGGGCTCAGGCGCCGGCGCGTTTCCACGCCGCGACCGCGGCGTCGGAGACCTCGCGCAGCGGCCGGCCCGAGCGCTCGGCGGCCGCGCGCACCGAGTCGAACTCGGGTGCGACGCGTTCGTCCCCATCCGGCAGCGTGGCGATCTTGAGGGCGATCCGGCCGAACGGGGTCTCGACCTCGGCGCCGCGGCGCTCCAGCTCGTAGCGGCGCTCGAGCCGGGTCCGAACGCCGAGCGCGCTGGTCTCGCGCAGCACCGTGAGGGCGAGCGCCTCGGCATCCTCGGGCGCCGCGACGACCACCAGCCACATCCCGGGACGGCCCTTCTTCATGAGCGTCGGGACCACCATGGCGTCTTTCGCGCCCTGTTCGAGCAGCCGCGGCAGGAGGGCGGCGACGAACTGGGGATTCTCGTCGTCGAGGGCGGTCTCGAGCACCGCGACCTGCCGGCTCCCGAGACGGTGCCGGCCGGCTTCGCCAATCAGGACACGCAGGACGTTCGGCTGCTCTTTGAGATCGCGGCCTCCGGCGCCGGTGCCCACGCGCTCGAGGCGGAACGACGGCTCGCCCGACCAGTGCTTGACCAGCGTCGTGAGCAGTGCGGCCCCGGTCGGCGTGACCAGCTCGGCCTCGATGTCGGGCATCTCGACCGGGACGCCGCGGAGCAGCAGGGTGGTGGCGGGCGCGGGGATCGGGATCAGGCCGTGCTCGGAGCGGACCGCCCCGCGCCCGAGCCTGAGCGGCGAGGCAAACACCTCGGACACCCCGAGCGCGCGCAGTCCTTCGAGGGTGCCGACCACGTCCACCAGGGCATCCACGGCCCCGACCTCGTGGAAGTGGACCTTCTCGCGCGTCGAGCCGTGCACCTCGGCCTCGGCGTCGGCGAGCCGCCCGAACACCTCGAGCGCCTGTGCCTTGACCGCCGGATCGAAGTCGCCGGACTCGATCATCGCCGCGATGTGGCGCAAATGGCGATGCGGCTGGCCACCCTCGAAGCGGACCTCGACGCGGGTGGCGACGAACGGCCCGCGCCGGACCTCGCCGACCGTGATCGTCACGCCCACGAGCCCGAGCCGCCCGGGGATGGCGAGGAGCTCCGCGGCGGGCCAGCCGGCCGAGACCAGTGCGGCGAGGCACATGTCGCCGCTCGCGCCCGAGAAGCAATCGAAATAGGCGATGCGCATCAGGACCGCTCCCCGGACGTGTTGATGAGATGGGCGGCGTAGCCGGCGCCGAATCCATTGTCGATGTTGACCACGGTGACCCCGGCCGCGCACGAGTTGAGCATGGCGAGCAGCGGAGCAAGCCCGCGGAAATGAGCACCATACCCGACGCTGGTGGGCACGGCGATGAGCGGCCGGTCGGTGAGCCCGGCGACGACGCTGGGGAGCGCGCCTTCGAGCCCGGCGACGACGACCAGCACGCGGGCGCCGCGGAGACTCCTCCTGTGCGCGAGCAGGCGGTGGAGGCCGGCGACGCCGACGTCGGCGACGAGATCGGCTCGGCTGCCCATCGTTCTCGCGGTGAGGAGGGCTTCCTCGGCGACGGGGAGATCGGCGGTGCCGGCGCAGACGACGAGGACCATGCCCTGGCCGGTTCGTGCTGTCCCGCGAGCGGGTCCGTGCTCGTTCCCCGCCCGGGGGGCCGGGGGTTCGCACTCGTCGCGGGGCCCCGTCGCTGCGCGCCCTTTCGGGCGCTCCGCTCCAGCCCCACTC
>JBKJXJ010000188.1:0-4461 GCA_046716125.1 Candidatus Eiseniibacteriota bacterium | reverse complement strand
CCAGCACCGGGATGCGGGCGCGTGCCGACTTGAGAACGATCTCGGCACCCGCCCGGCCGCTCACCCACAGCAACCCGGCATGGGCCGGATACCGCCCCTGCGCGACCAGCCAGCCGGCCACCTTGTCCACCGCATTGTGGCGGCCGACGTCCTCGCGCACCGCCTCGACGTTCAGCGCGCCATCGCACAGCGCCGCGGCGTGCAGACCGCCGGTGGCGGCGAACGCCTTCTGCGCCTCGCGCAGGCGGCCCGGCAGCTCGGAGAGCGCCGACGCATCGAGCGCGGGTCCGGGCGGCATCGGCGTGAGGCCGGTGCGCAGCGCCTCGAGGTGGGCGCGGCCGCACAGCCCGCAGGCGGCGGTGGCGGCGAAGTGGCGCTCCAACTTCGTCCAATCCAAGGCGACGCCCGCCGCGAGGGTGATCTCGACCGCGTCCGGCCGGTCGTCGCAGTCTCCGGGGGCGAGCGCCACCCCGGTCACCTGCGCGCGATCGTGGATGATCCCCTCGGCGGCGAGGAAACCGAGCGCCAGCTCGCGGTCGTGGCCCGGCGTGCACAGCGTGACCGCGAGGGCGCGGCCGTCCACGCGGATCTCGAGCGCGCGCTCGACGGCCACCGCGTCGTCATCGGTGCGGGGCGCGGCGCCCGCCCCGACGCGCGTGATGCGCCGCGTCTCCAGGCTGGGCGGTGATGTGCCGGACATCTCGGATCGGGGCGTGGCGAATGGGACTCGGAGCGTCAGACTCGGGATCGGGGCGGCGGCCCGGGTCACACCTTGGGATGCAGCGTGTGCGTCGCGAAATCGCCCCCGCCGAGCGGCACCAGGGTGTAGTCGGCGAACAGGTTCGCCGCCTCCTGCTGCATGATGCGCAGCATCGCCACCGCGACCTTGCGGATCTCGACGTCGGCGTGCTCGCTGCCGCGCAGCTCGATGAAGTGCCGCAGCGCGCGCGCGTTCCCGGTCACGTAGATGTTGGTGTCGGTGGCGTTTGGGTGCACCGAACGCGCGGCCTGGCGCGCGAGCTTCCGGCGCAGCGTGGCCTCCGGGATGTCGGCATAGCGGCGCTGCAGGCCCTCGACCAGCGCGTCGTACGCCCGGCGCGTGCCGTCCACCGCCTCGCTCCAGATGGCGTGCAGCGTCGGATCGGAGGCGATGATGTCAGGCTCGACGAAGTCGGACTCCGACTCGTTCACGTAACGCTGCGAAAGCTGCGAATAGGAGAAGTGCCGGTGCCGGATGAGCTCGTGCGTGAGCGAGCGCGAGACGCCGGTGATGAGGAAGCTCCACACGCCATGCTCGAGCACCGAACCGTGGCCGACCTCGACGATGTGCTGGAGGAACTCGCGATTGGTCTTGCGGCCCTTGCCGTAGGACATGTAGCAGACGCGGCCGGCCAGCTCGGCCAGCGCTTCGGCGCCGACCTCGGTGTCGGTCTGCCATGTCGCATCATGCTCGCCCAGGAACCGGTCCACCGCCTCGGTGTCCACCGTCTGGCGCCCGACCAGGAACACTTTCGGCTCGCGCACGATCTTCAGCGTGCCTGCTTCCTTCACTCCGGTGGCGTCCATGTCGATCTCCTGTCCTCGAGGTGCGCGCCTGGGCGCGGACATCTGCGATCGGCGGGCACTCTATCATGGGGTGCCGCTACCCCGTCGCCCGCGCCACCTCCTCGCGCACCCGCCTCATCACCCGATCCACCTCGTCCTCGCGCGTGTAGAAGTGGGGCGCGAGCCTGAGCCCCACGCCCGGCCGGTGGTCCAGCAGGACGTCGGAAGCGAGCAGCGCACGGCACACCCGCTCGGCCTCCGGGACGTCGATGCACACCGTGCCGCCGCGCTCGACCGCCTCCCGGGGCGAGCCCAGCCGCCAGCCGAACTCGTCCGCCCAGGCGATCATCCGCCCGGTCAGGCGCAGCGACTTCTCGCGGATGGGGGCGACACCGATGCCGGCGACGATCTCGTACCCCGGACGGGCGGCGAGGTAGGACGGGATGGCCGGGGTCCCGCCCCAGAACCGCCGCGGACCCGCGTCCCACCGCATCGGGCCCGGTTCGAAATCGAACGGACGCTCGTGGGCGAACCAGCCGGTGAGGGCGGGCTCGAGTGAGGCCGCCACGCGTGGGCTCACATAGAGGTACGCGGTCCCGGGGCCGCCGCACAGCCACTTGACCGAGCCGCCCGCGAGCAGGTCCACGCCCAGCGCGCCCACGTCCACCGGCACGGCGCCGACCGCCTGGTAGGCGTCGATGAGGGTGAGCGCCCCCATCTCGCGGGCGCGCCGCGCGATCGGGGCCACGTCCAGCAGCTGCGAGGTGCGGAACATGACCTGGGAGAGCGCCACCACCGCGGTGCGCTCGTCGATCGCGGCCAACACGTCCTGCTCCTCAACACGACGTTCGGCGCCAGCGGGAACTCGCACCACCTCGACCCCGCGCCGCGCGAGGCCCTCGAATAGATAAAGCACGGACGGGAAGTCCTCGGCGGTGCAGACCAGACGGTTGCGCGGGGGCTTGAAGTCGAGGGCCGAGAGCACGGTCGCGTGGGCGAGGGTGACGTTGGGATGGAGCGACACCGACCCTGCCTCGGCGTTGATGATGCCCTCGACCAGTCCCGCCACCTTGGACGGCACCGCCATCCACGACTCGTCCCAGGCCCTGATCCCACGCGCCTCCCAGGTCCGCGCGTACCCTCGCAGCGATTCCTCCACCGCGCGCGGCATGGCGCCCAGCGAGTGGGAGATGAAGTGAAGCGAGGTCTCGACGGTCGGGAACTCGCGCCGCCATTCCAGCAGGGCGTCCGTGGCCGGCGGTGCGATCGGGCTGGTCATGGAGTCGGGATTCCGGCCAGCGCCATCCGCGCGGCCTCGGCCGGCCTCGACGCGCACCGGACATGTTCGAACAGATGGGGCAGGACCAGCTCGGGATGGCGGTGGGCGTCGAGGTAGCCCGGCCACTGGTCGCCCAGCAGCACGAGCGGGGCCGACCGACGCCCGCCGATGCTGAGCAGCGTCCAGGTCAGGAACAGCTCGGTCAGCGTGCCGATGCTCCCGGGAACCGTCACGAACCCGTCCGCCCGTTCGACGATGACCTTGAGCCGCTCGAACAGGTCGGCGGTGTGGACCCGCTCCTTGACCCAGCGGTTCACCGGACACCGCTGCTCGAGCAGCTCGACGGTGACCCCCACGACGTGTCCGCCCGCCTCGTGGGCGCCGCGCGAGCATGCCGCCATGATGCCGCCGTAACCGCCGGTCATGACCCCGGCGCCGGCGCGCGCCAGCTCGCCGCCCAGATCGAACGCGAGCCGCCAGGCGGCATCGGACTCGGTCATCGTGCTGCTTCCGAACACGGCGATGAGCGGCGGGTGGGCGGACATGGCGGCTTCCATCGGGGGGTCACGAACGATGCGCGCGAAGCGGTCGACGCGGCGCATTCTGCCATGCACGCGAGGCCGCGGCCAGCCCGGCGTATACTGCCGCGTCCGCCGGCCCCCCCGCATGGAGATGTGGATACCATGATCGAGCCGTTCCCGTTCACCCCCGTGCGCATCCTGCCCGACGCCCGTCGACTGCGCGACGGCGACGGGTGCCGATTCACCGTGACCGTCGAGGGCGTGAGCCGGGACGCGTTCGCGGTGCGCTTCCGCGGCCGGGCATACGCCTACGTCAACAGCTGCCGGCACGAGTCGCTGCCGCTCGACTTCGGCGACGCGCACTTCTTCGACGAAGCGTTCGACGCCCTGGTCTGCTGTCATCACGGCGCCCGCTACCGCCCCGAGACCGGCGAGTGCGTGGCCGGGCCGTGCGTCGGCGGGCGGCTCACACCGCTGGCCATCGAGGAGCGCGACGGCGCGCTCTGGTGCGTGGGTCGCGCGCTGAGCTAGGCGGCTGATCAGGCCGACCTCAGCCTCCGCGCTCGTTCTTCTGTCTCGCGGTTCCGGGCCGCCTCCCGCTTGCGGCGCATGAACTCGGCGCCGAACGCGCACTCGGCCTCAAACTGGTTATGCGCCGGGCAGAGCAGCCGGATCCCGCCTACGGTCGCCTCCCCGCCCTTGGCGTAGGGCTCGATGTGGTCGTACTGCACGTCCTTGCGCTCCTCACAGCGGTGGCCCGTGTCGCTCGTGAACGTGCACCGGCCGCCATCCCGCTCCCACACCGCACGGCGGACCGCGTCGGGGATATGGCGTCCGTCGGAGTTGGAACGGGGGTGGCCGGCACGCGGGTGCTCGGTCGCCGCGCACTTGCGCCGCAGGAGCTTCTCCTTGGCCGTCCGCAGCGCATAGTTGAGCGCCGCATCGACATCCCCGGGTGCAACCTCATGCCCGAGCAGGTCCTGGACGTCGCGCAGCAGGTCGTGCGTCTCCTGGCGGAGCGGGGTCAGCAGGGCGTACCGTCCGGGCGACGTCGGCGTCACCTTCGCTCGCGGCATCTGCGCTTCTATCCGCCGCGCGGCGGATAACTCGGCCGGC
>JBKJXJ010000187.1:0-13302 GCA_046716125.1 Candidatus Eiseniibacteriota bacterium | reverse complement strand
TCATGGCCTTCCAGTATCCGGTCGCGATCCCGGGGCTGACGGTCGCCAACTTCCTGCGCACCGCGCTCAATGCGCGGCTCGCGCCGGCCGAGACCAACGGTTCCGGTGCCATGCCGCACAAGCGGGGCATCGCGCCCAAGGAGTTCCGCGCCCTGTTGAAAGAGAAGATGGCGCTGCTCAAGATGGACGAGTCGTTCGCCGGCCGCTACCTCAACGACGGGTTCTCGGGCGGCGAGAAAAAGCGCGCCGAGATCCTCCAGATGGCGGTGCTCAAGCCCGAGATCGCGATCATGGACGAGACCGATTCCGGGCTCGACATCGACGCGCTGCGCATCGTCTCCGACGGCGTCAACGCGCTCGCCGGGCCGACGATGGGCGTGCTGGTGATCACCCACTACAACCGGATCCTCAACTACATCAAGCCGGACAAGGTCCACGTCATGGTGGACGGCCGCATCGAAGTGTCAGGCGGCCCCGAGATGGCATTGAAGCTCGAGTCGCAGGGTTATGACTGGGTGCGCGAGAAGCAGGAGGTTGAGAAGTCATGAGCACCGAGACACCGAAACTCGACCTGCGTGACAGCTACACCGAGAAGTACGGCTTCCACGACGCGGAGCAGTCCGTGTTCAAGAGCCGGCGTGGCCTCGATAAGGAGATCGTCGCCCAGATCTCGGACATGAAGGGGGAGCCCGCGTGGATGCGGGACTACCGCCTCAAGGCCCTCGAGATCTTCGAGAAGAAGCCGATGCCGACGTGGGGCCCCGACCTCTCGACCATCGACTTCCAGAACATCTACTACTACGTGAAGCCCACGTCGGAGGAGGCCAAGTCCTGGGACGACGTGCCCGCCGACATGAAGCGCACGTTCGACAAACTGGGCATCCCGGAAGCCGAGCAGAAGTTCCTGTCAGGGGTGGGCGCCCAGTACGATTCCGAGGTCGTCTACCACAAGATCCAGGAGAAGCTCGAGAAGCTGGGCGTGCTGTTCCTCTCCTGCGACCATGGACTCAGGGACCACGAGGAGCTGTTCAAGAAGTACTTCGGCACCATCATCCCGTCGAGCGACAACAAGTTCGCGGCACTCAACTCGGCGGTGTGGTCGGGCGGGTCGTTCATCTACGTCCCGAAGGGCGTCCACGTGGACGTGCCGCTACAGGCCTATTTCCGGATCAATACCAAGGACATGGGTCAGTTCGAGCGCACCCTCATCATCGTCGACGAGGGCGCGTTCGTGCATTATGTCGAAGGTTGCACGGCCCCGACCTATAGTAGTGATTCACTTCATTCTGCAGTCGTTGAGATTATCGTCAAGCCGGGCGCACGCTGTCGATATACTACGATTCAGAATTGGTCTAATAATGTATACAACCTCGTGACCAAGCGCGCGGTCGCCTATCGCGACGCCACGATGGAGTGGGTCGACGGGAATCTCGGTTCGAAGCTGACGATGAAATACCCCAGCGTCTACATGATGGAGCCGGGCGCCCATGGCGAGATCCTTTCGATCGCGTTCGCGGGCAAGGGCCAGCATCAGGACGCGGGCGGCAAGGTCATCCATTGCGCGCCGAACACCTCGAGCAAGATCATCTCCAAGTCGATCAGCAAGGACGGCGGACGCGCGGGCTATCGCGGGCTGGTCAAGGTGCAGAAGGGCGCGGTGGATTCGCGCAGCACGGTCAACTGCGACGCCCTGATCCTGGACGAGCGGTCGCGCTCGGATACCTATCCGTACATGGAGATCGAGGAGGATCGCGTCACGATCGGGCACGAGGCGACGGTGTCCAAGATCGGCGACGAGCAACTCTTCTATCTCCAGAGCCGCGGGATCGGCAAGGAAGAGGCGGCGGCGATGATCGTCTCGGGGTTCATCGAGCCGATCGTGAAGGAGCTGCCGATGGAGTACGCAGTCGAGATGAACCGGCTCATCCAGCTGCAGATGGAGGGCTCGGTCGGATGACGCCTGCGACCCAGACCTACGACATCGACAGCTGGACCAGCGCCGCGCTGGACCGCGCGGCGCGCAAGGACGAGCCGGCCTGGGCGATCGCCCAGCGCCGGGCCGCGGCCGGCAACGCGCGCGCGCTCGGATTCCCGGGCCGCGACCTCGAGCTGTGGCGCCGGATCGACTTCCGCACGCTCGAGCGGGCATTCCCGTCGCTCGACCCGCTGCGCGAGAGCCCGGCCACCCGCAATCTGGACGATCTGCCGGCCCCGCTGCTCGGGCGGCTGGCGGACGAGGCCGGCCGCATCGGCCTGGTCGTGCAGCGGAACGCCAGCGTCGTCATCGAGCAGACCGCACCCGAGCTTCACCGGCAGGGCGTCATCGTCTGCTCGCTCGACCGCGCGCTCGTCGAGCACGCGGACAAGCTCCGTGACCGGCTGGGCGCGCTGATCGAGCCCGACTACGACGGCTACACCGCCCTCGGAGCGGCCCTGCGCACGGGCGGCGCGTTCGTCTACGTCCCGGACGGCGTCGAGGCGGCGGTGCCGATCCGCCTGTTCCAGTGGCTGGCCGGCACCGGGCAGATCGCGGCGCCACGCAGCGTCATCGTCCTCGGGAAGAACGCGCGCGCCACCATCGTCGAGGAGGAACTCTCCGACACGGGCGAGGCGATCGCCTTCCACCTGGGGGGCACCGAGGTGTTCCTGGGTGACGACGCGAAGCTGGTCTACGGCACGCTTCAGGAGTGGGGCGGACACGTCTACCACTACTCGAACCAGCGGGCGCGGATCGGGCGCGGAGCGGAGCTGCAGTGGATCCAGACCATCCTCGGCGGCCGCATGGTGAAGACGAACTCCTATTTCGATCTCGTCGGCCCCGGCGGGCAGGCATTCGTGCACGGCTTCATGTTCGGCGACGGCCGCCAGCAGTTCCATCTCCACACGCTGCAGCGGCACCTGTCCGACCACTGCACCAGCGATCTGCTCATCAAGGGCTGTCTCAAGGACCACGCGCGCAGTGTCTACCAGGGCCTGATCCAGGTCGCCGAGGGCGCCCAGCGCACCGACGCCTACCAGGCGAACCGCAACCTGGTCCTGTCCGACAGCGCGCGGGCCGACAGCATCCCCGGCCTCGAGATCCTCGCCAACGACGTGCGCTGCACCCACGGCGCCACGATCGGCAACGTGGACGCCGAGCAGATGTACTACCTCATGGCGCGGGGCCTGCCGCGCAACGACGCGCAGCGCCTGATCGTCGAGGGCTTCTTCGCCCCCGTGATCGACCGCATCCCCCTGGAAGGCATCCGCGAACACCTCCGCCAGGTGATCCAGCGAAAGATCGGATAGCGCCATGACCGTGCTGAAGGTCGTCCCCCGTACCGGGAGTGAGCACCCTGCCGGCGTCTCGTTCGACGCGAATGCCATCCGTCAGCAGTTCCCGATCTTCCGGACGCCGCGGACGAAGCCGCTCAGTTATCTCGACAGCGCCGCGACCAGCCAGAAGCCCGACGCCGTGCTGGCCGCGATGGACGACTATTACTCGAGGTACAACGCCAACATCCACCGCGGCATCTACGCGATCGCCGAGGAGGCCACCGCGGCCTACGAAGACGCCCGCCGGCGCGTCGCGGCGTTCGTCAACGCCCGTTCGCCGCGCGAGCTGATCTTCACCCGCAACAGCACCGAGGCGATCAATCTCGTGGCCTACTCGTGGGGCCGCTCGCAGCTCAAGTCCGGCGACGCGATCGTGCTGACCGAGATGGAGCACCACTCGAACCTCGTGCCGTGGCAGATCCTCGCCCACGAGCGCGGGATCGAGTTGCGCTTCATCCCGGTGACGGGATCCGGCGAACTGGACCTGGACGCGCTGCTCGCGCTGCTCGCCGATGGACGCACGAAGCTGGTCGGCGTCGTCCACATCTCGAACGTGCTCGGCACCGTGAATCCGGTGGCCGAGATCGCCCGGCAGGCCCACGCGGCCGGCGCTCTCGTCCTCCTGGACGCCTCGCAGAGCGTGCCGCACTGCCCGGTGGACACTCAGGCGCTGGGCTGCGACTTCATGGCGTTCACCAGCCACAAGATGCTGGGTCCGACCGGGATCGGCGCGCTCTGGGCGCGTCGCGAGCTGCTCGAGGCGATGCCACCGTTCCTCGGGGGTGGGGAGATGATCCGCGAGGTCAAGCTGCGCGAGTCGCAGTGGAACGAGCTGCCGTGGAAGTTCGAGGCCGGCACGATGGCGATCGCGGAGGCGGTCGGCTTCGGCGCGGCGGTCCAGTACCTTGAGGCACTCGGCATGGACCGGGTGTTCGCGCACGACCGCGCGCTCGCGGGGACGACCATGGAGCGCCTGCGCGAGATCCCCGACCTCACCATCCTCGGGCCCTCCGCCGAGCGGCGGGGCGGCGTCATCGCGTTCACGCTCGAGGGTCTCCACCCGCACGACGTGGCGACGGTCCTCGATGACGAGGGGGTTGCGGTGCGGGCCGGGCACCACTGCGCCATGCCGCTGCACGAGAAGCTGGGCGTGCCGGCGAGCGCCCGCGCCTCGTTCCACTGCTACACCGTGCCCGAAGAGATCGATGCCCTGGTGCGCGGGCTCCATCGCGCCCGCAAAGTGTTCGCGAGATGAGCGGCCTGGATGACATGTTCCGGGAGAACATCCTCGACCACTACCGGAATCCGCGGAACCGCGGCACGCTCGACCATCCCGATATCACCTACGAGGATGCCAATCCGCTGTGCGGCGACCGCATCCGCATGGACCTGATGGTGAAGAACGATCACATCGAGCAGGTCCGGTTCTCGGGGGTGGGGTGCTCGATCAGCCAGGCAGCGGCGTCCATGTTGTGCGAGGCGGTGGAAGGCAAGACGCTCGAGGAGGTGCGGAAGATCTCGCGTGACGACATGCTCGAGATGCTCGGGATCGAGCTGGGCCCGGTGCGGCTCAAGTGCGGGATGCTGGCATTGAAGACGCTCAAGGCGGGGGTCTACGGCCTCCACCAGTGGCCGGGTGAAGACGAGTGACGGGAGGGGTTCGATGAGCGGAACGAAGGCCGGCGCGTACGTCACCGTGGCAAAGGTGGGCGAGGTCCCGCCCGGCGGCGTCAAGGTGTCGCGCATCGGCGATCAGGAGATCGCCGTGTTCAATGTCGGCGGCGTCTATCACGCCATGAACGACGTCTGCACGCACGATGGCGGCCCGCTGGCCGAGGGCATCATCGAGGATCACGTCATCGAGTGTCCGCGGCACGGCGCGCGCTTCGACATCCGCACCGGCGCGGTGCTGAGCATGCCGGCGACGCTGCCGGTCACGACCTACCCGGTCCGCGTCGCGGGCGACGAGATCCAGGTGGAACTGTCATGAGCGACGAGACGAAGGAGTCGCCGGTTCCGGGGGCGCCCCAGCCCGCTGGCGCGGACTCCACGCTCACCAACGCTCCGTCGCAGCAGGAGCTGGCGGTCCGCTCGGCGCTCGAGACCGTGATGGATCCCGAGATCAATCTGTCGGTCATCGACCTTGGACTGATCCGCGAAGTGAAATTCCTCGATCCGCCCAAGACGCTGATCCGCATGATGCTCACCACCCCGTTCTGCCCCTACGCTCCGCAGATGATCGCCGACGTGAAGCAGGCGGTGACCAGCGTGGTGCCGCAGGAGTGCGAGGTCGAGATCATGCCCGATGCCTGGAGCCCGGACCTGATGCCGGATCCGGGCCTGCTGGGGTTCTCGTACTGAATCGCTGAGGACCTCTCATCGGATGACGGCGGCCTTGGCGGTCAGCACGCGGTCGCCGCGCACCAGCCGCACCAGGTAGACCCCGGCCCCGATGTGCCGGCCGTCGTGGAGCAGCACGCGGTGTTCGCCGGCGCCCATGGCTCCCACGTCGCGGCGCGCCAGCAGGCGTCCCTTGAGGTCGAACAGCTCAAGCGTCGCCGCGCCTCCGGCCGGCAGCGAGAACGCCACGCGGAGCTCGCCCTCGGCCGGGTTCGGCGACGCACCGGCGAGCGACAGGCCCACCCGCACCGGCACCGTCACCCACACCTCGTTCAGCACCGTCTCGCCGCTCTCCTCCAGCTCGACCAGCCGATAGCCGAGCCGCGAGCCCGGGGTGACGTCCCGGTCCTCGAACACGAGCCGATCGCCTCTCGCCTCGGGGCTGCCGAACATCGTCCAGCCCTCGGACTCGCCCGTGCTGCGATGGACCTCCGCCCGGATCGGGGCCGCTCCCGCGATGGCCCACGCCAAACGCACCCGGTCGGGCAGGCACTCGGTGCTGACCAGCGAGGCCAGCGCCGGGGTCGGGACGTTGTCCGTCAGTTCCCACAGCTCGTTCGAGTAACTGTTCGAGCCCATCTGGCCGCCGAACATCACCATCCGGCGGCGGAACCGGTCGTAGATCGCCCCGTGCATCGTCCGCGGGCTGGGAGCGGTCGTCGCCGAGAAGAGCTGCTCCCAGCGCGGGGGATCCGCGAGCGTGAGGGCCCAGAGATCATTGCGACGCGCGCCATCGAACCCCCCGAACACCACCATGCGGTCTCGCGCGTTGTCGTAGACCATGGTGTGCTCGCGTCGACCGCTCGGGGGAAGGTCGGTCGGGGTGATCCGGTTCCATTCCGGCGTGACGCCGAGCTTCAGCTCCCACACATCGTTCAGGAACGTCGCGCCATCGCCGCCGAACACGATCACCCGATCCCGCACCGGGTCGTAGACCGCGGCGTGCTGCGCCCGGATCGGCATCGGCGTGCCGAGGGGCTCGAGCCTGGTCCAGGCGCCGTTGCCGGGCAACGCGTACGCCCAGACGTCGTTGTGGAGCGTGCCGTCGTAGCCCCCGATCAGAAGCATCCGATGGCGCACCGGGTCGTAGGTCGCCGTGTGTCCGATCCGCGGGCTCGGGGAAGGCGCCTGAGCGGCGAACTGGAACCACCACGGCACGGGGCGCAACGCGAGCAATGCCAGATCATCCATGAGGTTGTTGTAGTACCCGCCGAAGAAGACGAAATGACCCTCGACCGGGTTGTGGATCATGCTGTGCATGATGCGCCGCAGCGGGGGCGAGCCCCCCGGCACGGTCTCCTTCCAGGCCGACCCGGGTGCAAGCGGGAGCGACCAGATGTCCGAGAAGTAGCGGACGCCCGCACCGCCATAGAGGAACAGCTCGTCACGCGGCTCATCGTAGGCGAACGAGGCCCCGTGCCGCGCGGCCGGGCCACCGGGCGGAGGAGTGATCAGGGACCAGGTGGTGGAAGGCGCTCCGGGGGCGGGGATGGTGAAGACGTTGACCTGGAATCGGCGCACCTGCCGGCCCTGCTGGTCGGTGAACGTCCCGACCCCGCCGGTCGGGATGGCGCCGGCCTCGTCGCAGGGGGGCCCGCCCGACCGATGCATCGTGCACCGGATATCGATCGAGAACGTGCCGACCGTCTGTGGCACCACGGTCAGCAAGAGGGAGTTGTATTCGGCTCCGATCCCAAGCCAGTTGTCATCGGTGTACTCCACCGCCAGATAGGAGGCGGCGCCGGCCTGACAGTTCACATCGGGCAGGGGAGAGCCGGCCGGATGTTCCCGATAGCCGGGCGTGTCGCCGGAGGATACGCTCGTCACCCACTGACCGTCCGTCGGCGCGGTGAGCGTCGGGAAAGAGACACTTATCCTGCCGTCATCGCTCGCGAGGCCGTCGTTGCGGACCGACATGCTGAGAGTCAAGGACTGCCCGAGTGCGACGTAAGTCGGGACTCCCGACGGTTCGCCGAGGAACAGCGGAACGGGCCCGACCAGGGGGGGTGGCACCGCGACCACGGTGACCGCGAAGCGCTTGACCGCCCATCCCTGCTGGTCGACGAATCCCGCTTCGCCGTTCGACGGGAGCGCGGTCCGATAGCTGCAGGCGCTCCCGGTCTCGCGCATGGCGGACCTGACGTACACATAGAACGTCCCGGTCGCGGGGGGACGGACCGAGATGTAGAGCTCATTGCGTTCGTGACCATTCAGGATGCCCTTCCAAGCGTCGTCCGCGTACTCGACAGCCATGTAAGCGGCGGGATCGTAGTAGCAGCTGGCATCCGGGATCACCGAGCCGGCGGGGAGTTCCTGGTAGCCCGGAACGTCATTGCCGGCAATGACAGGGGCGACCCATTGCCCGTCGCCGCCGCTCGTCAATGAAGGGAACGACACGGTGACGATCCCCTGATCGCTGTCGCTCCCATCGTTACGCACGCGGGCACGCAGGGTGAAGCTCTCTCCCTGAATGATCGTGGTGGCGGAGACCTCGACCGGTTCGGTGAAGACCGGGTCCGGGTAGGCGGTCAGGGGCGCCGTCACCTGGACGCGGAATCGTGCGACCGGCCACCCCTGTGGGTCGGTGTAACCAGCCTCGCCCTGTGCAGGTACCACATTCTGCCAGCCACAACTCGCGAAGTTCTGCCGCATCGTGCCCCGGATGTGGATGAAGAAGTCCCCGATGCTCTGTGGAGTGACGGTCACCACCACGGCGTTCTGCTCGTTGATCTCGGCGCCGAACGTGTCGTACCCGCCCCAGCTCTGATCGGCGTACTCCACCACCAGGTGGGGGGCGGTGACCGACTGGCAGGTCGTGGTCAGGAGCAGGCTGCCTGCCGGCTGTTCGCGGTAGCCCGGTAGATCCCCGCTGGTGCCGTTGCTCACCCAGATCGCATCGCCCGCATCGGTGAATTGCGGGAACCCGACGACCAGCCTGCCATCAGGACTGGTCGTCCCCACGTTGCCCAGAACCGCGGTGAACGTGAACGACTCGCCGAACGCGATGGACGCCGGGATGCCGGTGATCGGGGCGGTGAACACCGGAACCGGGGTATTCGGGCGAACCGTGAACGTAACCCGCCTGACCGCCCAACCCTGCTCGTCGATTCCCGTCTGGCCGGACGGTATCCCGGTCACGTACTCGCAGTCGGAGCCCGCCACGAGCATCGTGCTGCGGAGATCGAATACGAAAGTCCCGGCGGTCTGGGGGGTGATTGCGACCCAGAAGCTATGGGTCTCATCGGCCGCCCACAGGTCGTCCACGAACTCCGAGACGGCGCGGGTCGTGACCACCGGCTGGCAGTTCGCATCGAGCAGGGTGGAACCGGGCGGATGATCCGGGCCGGGCATGCTGACCACGCACGGGCTGTGGAACGAGAGGACCACCCGGCCATCGTCCGTCGCGCCGCCGCTGTTCCGGACGCTGATGTAAAGATCGATGCTCTGCCCCAGGGTGATCACGTTTTGTCCATTCAAGGGCGGCAGCGATGGGAAGCCGATGAACACGGGCGCCGGCGGGGGCGGCGCGGGGCCCACCGTCACCTCGAAGCGTCTCACCGGGAATCCCTGCTGGTCGATGAAGCCGCTCTGGCCGTCGGGCGGAAGGTCATTGACGTAGACGCAAGGGTCGGGCCCGATCTTCCGCATCGTGGCGCGAATGTAGACGTAGAACGTCCCCATCGCCTGCGGGCGGACCCTCACCGAGAATGTGTTGCTCTCGGCGCCGAGCCGCGACCAGTCGCCGTCGGCGTACTCGGCCAGGAAGTAGATCGCGGGGACCGCCTGACACGAGGCGTCGCTCAGGCTGGACCCGGCGGGATGCTCGGCGTATCCGGGAGAGTCCCCCGCGGAAGGGCTGCTCACCCACTGAACGTCCCCCGGATCCGTCAGTCCCGGGAACGAGACCGCGATCCGCCCATCCGGGCTGCCGGCGCCATCGTTGCGCACCGTCGTCGTGACGGTGAATGACTGACCCAGCCCGATCGTGGTCGCGCTGAGCGCCACCCCGGTGGTGAAGACCGGATCCGGCGTATCCAGCACCGTCACCGCGAAGCGTCGCACGGACCAGCCCTGCTGGTCGACGAATGTCTCGGCGCCCGGGGGGGGCAGCACATTCACGAATCCGCACGACGCGCCTGGTTTGCGCATCGTGACACGAACGTAGAAGTAGAAAGTGCCTGCGGCCTTGGGCTGCACGGTGAGCCCCAGCGTGTTGGTCTCCGCGCCGAGACCGGTCCAGTCCCCGTCCGCATACTCGACCATGAGGTAGGAGGCCGTGAGCGGCTGGCAGCTCGCGTTCGTCAGCGCCGACCCCGCCGGGTGCTCGAGATAGCCGGGGACATCCCCGATCGAGGTGCTGCCCACCCACTGGGCGTCCGCCGGGTCGGTCATCCCCGGGAACGAGATCGCGATCCGCCCGTCGTCGCTGTTGCCGCCGGCATTGGTCACGGTGGCCCCGATGGTGAACGTCTGGCCGAGGTCGATGGAGGTGGCGCTCATGACGATGCCGCCGTCGTAGATCGGCAGGGGTTCATCCCGGACGGTCACCGCGAAACGCTTCACCGCCCAGCCCTGCTGGTCGACCGCGTTGGCACCGCCCGAGGGCACGGCATTGACGAACTCGCACCCCGTCCCCGGCCTGTGCATCGTGCTGCGTATGTCGAAGTAAAACGTGCCTGTCGCCTTGGGTCGCACGATCAGCGACAACTGGTGGCTCTCTGCATAGGGACCCCGCCAGTCACTGTCCGCGTACTCGACCACGAGATAGGAGGCGGTGATCGGCTGGCAGCTCGCGTCCGTAAGCGCCGACCCCGCGGGATGCTCGATGTAGCCGGCGCCGGGGGGGTAGGCGATGCTCACCCACTGGGCGTCCGCCGGATCGGCCAAGCCAGGAAACCCGATCGCGATTCGCCCGTCATCGCTGGTGGTGCCGGCGTTCGTCACGGTGGCGCCGAGGGTGAACGTCTGGCCGATCACGATGGAAGCGGAGTTATAGCCGACGCTGGTGAATGCCGGAGCGGGGACATCCACGACGATCACCGCGAAGCGCCGCGCGGTCCAGCCCTGCTGGTCGATCACCGGATCGCCGGAGTTCCACGGGATGGCGTTCACGTACTCGCAGGCCGTCCCCGACTTGCGCATCGTGCTGCGGATGTCGAAGTAGAAGGTGCCAGCGGCCTTCGGTCGCACCGTCACCGACATCGTGTTGCTCTCCGCGGGGAATCCCCGCCAGTCACCGTCGGCGTACTCGACCACGAGGTAGGAGGCGGTGATCGGCTGGCAGCTCGCGTTCGTCACCGCCGACCCCGCCGGGTGCTCGAGATATCCGGGAGCGTCCCCGCTCGAAGTGCTGCTCGCCCACTGGGCGTCCGCCGGGTCGGTCATGCTCTGGAACGAGATCGCGATCCGCCCGTCATCGCTGGTGCTTCCGGAGTTGGCCACGCTGGCATTGATCGTGAACGTCTGGCCGAGTTCGATGAAGGTCGGGCTCACGGCGACGCTGGCGATCGGGATGGGTGAGTCCACGACGGTGACCGCGAGGCGCCGGACCGCCCAGCCCTGCTGGTCGATCGCCTGACCCCCGGCGCCTGAGGGGAAGGCGTTCACGTACTCGCACGCCGTCCCTGGCTTGCGCATCGTGCTGCGTACGTCGATGTAGAACGTGCCCGCGGCCTTTGGCCGGACGGTCACTGCGAAGGCGTTCGTCTCGGCGCCGAAGGCCTCCCAGGCGTCGTCCCGGTACTCGACCGCGAGCGCGCCGGCTGTCATCGGCTGGCAGTCGAGCGTGACCATCGGAGATCCAGCCGGAAGCTCCGAGTATCCCGGAGTGTCGCCCGATGCGCTGCTCTCGACCCACTGATGGTCCGCGGGATCGGTCAGAGACGGGAACGACATGCTGATGATCCCATCGTCGCTCACGACCCCGCGATTGCTCACCGAGACCGAGATGGTGAACGACTGCCCCAGCTCGATCGTCGTCGGGGAGACGATCGGCGCCTGGTCGAAGCGGGGCTCTGGGCTCGTCGCCGGCGCCGGCGGCTCGCTGCCCAGCGGATACCAGGTTGGATTGCCCGCCAGTCTGAGGAACCACGTGTCGTTGAGCCAGGGCCCATTGTAACCGGCGAACACGACCATGCGGTCGTTCGGTGCGTCCAGGACCGCGGAGTGGTACATACGAGCCCCCGGGACCGTTCCGGAGGGGTAATGCTGACGCCATGTCGGGGTTCCCGAGAGCGAGAACATCCAGAGATCGTTGAACAGGCTGCCACCCAGACCGGCGAAGATCCACATCACATCGCGCGCCGGATCGTATACCGCCGAGTGTGCCGTGCGCCCGGTCGGCCCCGTGTCCCCGGAGGCCAGGAGCGACCAGGATGGCGTCCCGCCCAGGTTCAACGCCCAGACCTCGCGGTTGGGGCTCGCGTTCGTGCCACCGAAGACGATCATCCGGTCGCGGATCGGATCGTAGATGACACTGCATGCCCGCCGCGGCGAGGGTGGCGTCCCGTCCACCGTGAGCAGACTCCACGTCGGCGTCCCCGAAAGGGAGAGCGCCCAGACATCATTCAGGTATCCGTAGTCCTGGTACCCGCCGAACACGATCAACCGGTCGCGCACCGGGTCATGGATCGCGGAGTGCAGGTATCTCGGTGACGGCGGCACGCCGGACACGGCGAGCTGACTCCAGCCACCCTCCGGGGCGAGGGAATAGGCCCAGGTCTCGTTCCTGGGACTGCCGTCATAGCCTCCGAATACCAGCATTCGATGACGCAGGGTGTCCAGCAGGGCGACATGTCCACCACGGACCGGCGCAGGGGTCGCGCCCGCCGGCACGGGAGACCACCCGGCCGTCCCCGCGAGCGCGAGCTCCCAGAGATCGGCGTATGTCGTCTGTCCGAACCCGCCGTACATGATCATCCGATTCCCGGCCGGGTCGATGATCGCGGAGTGGGCGTATCTTCCAGCGGGCGCGCCGACCGAGACTCCGAGGCGCGCCGCGCCGGCCAAGTCATAGGGCTTCGATAAGTCGGTCGCAGAATCCGAGCGCACGGGAAGCATAGGCGGGATGCCCACCGGAATGGGATCGCCCGGCGCGGCGTGTGCCGACACCGCGGCGCAGAGCAGCAGGGTGAACGTGGCAATCCGCGGGGCCAGCCGCATCGACGGCCTCCACCTCAAGCGTGGAGTGGGTGCGCTCGTGGGCACTGCGGACCAGGAGATGGAGCTGCCCGGACGCGGTGGTGGGAAGCGCGCACGCTGCGCTCCGACTATCGCACAAGCGATGCCCGGAATCCCGTGTTTTCACGGGCCCGGCATCCCATGCCGTCGCCCGCGGACCACCCAGCTTCTAAAGGTTTATCGCCAGACCCCAGTTGAACTTGAGCTGCCGGTAGTCCGAGACGTGGTGGTACTTGAGCTCGAGGAAGTTCTCGATCTTCTGGGTCAGTGGGAAGGACGCCCCGCCGAGGAGTGCGAACCCGCCCTCGGTCAGCGCGTGGCTCTCGTCGTTGATCCCGAGCGTGGGAGCGTTGACCGAGTTCGAGAGGAAGTGGACCCCGTAGCCCCCGCCGATGTAGGGCTTCGTGC
>JBKJXJ010000186.1:0-3603 GCA_046716125.1 Candidatus Eiseniibacteriota bacterium | reverse complement strand
TCGCCGAGATCGGCATCGACATGTCGCGGTTCCCCTCGAGCGCTCATCTCGTCTCGTGGGCAGGGCTCTGTCCCCGCAACGACGAAAGCGCGGGCAAGCGGCGGTCGACCCGCGTCCGCAAGAGCGGCCCCTGGCTCAAGACCACCCTGGTCGGTGCCGCCTGGTCCGCCATGCGGGCCAAGGATACCTACCTGCGCGCCCAGTTCCTCCGCCTCAAGTCACGCCGCGGGGCCAAAAAGGCGATCCTGGCCGTCGCCGCCTCGATGCTCACCGCCGCCTATCACATGCTGCGCGATGGGGTGGAGTACCAGGATCTGGGGCCTGACCACTTCGAGCGGCGCGATCGGTCCAAGCTCATCCACCGCCTGGTCCGGCGCCTGAACGACCTGGGCTGCGAGGTCAACATCAGCCCACAGGCGGCCTGACCCCGAGGAAGGCCACGGCCGATGGCTTCTTACTAGAGCGAGGCCCCGCAGGATGCGGGGTCTCGCGTACCCCAGAGCCTTCCCGTCCCTGCCCGACCGCCTTCGCCGCGCTCGATCGAGCTACTTCAGGACCTCCGCCAACTCCTCCCGCACCAGCGCCGGCGGGAGCGTGCCGCGGCCGAGCAGGGCGGCGTGGAAGTCGTGCAGGTCGAAGCGGCTCCCCAGGCGCCGCTCGGTCTCGGCGCGGATCGCGAGGATCTCGAGCTTGCCCACGAGATAGCTCATCGGCTGGGTCGGGGTCAGGGTGTATCGCTTGACCTCGGCGACGGCGTTCACGCGCTCGATCATCGCCTGCTCGCGCAGGTAGTCGACCCCCTGCATGAACGTGATCTTGCCGGTCTGCAGTCCGACGTCGAGCACCACCCGACAGGCGCGCCAGAGCAAATCTTTAAGTTGGTAGAGCCGCGTGAGCGGGTCGAGGTAGAAGCCCTGGTCGTACATGAGCTCCTCGCAGTAGAGCGCCCAGCCCTCGGCGAACAACGCGCTGTCCGCGAGCCGGCGCAGCCGTGAGCCGGATCGATTCGCGTGGCCGAGCTGGAGGTGGTGCCCCGGGTAGGCCTCGTGAACGGTGGTGAGTGCGAGCCCCGCGTAGCTGTGCCCCTCGAGCTGCTGCTGCTGTTCCTCCTTGCGCCGCATGGTGTCCACCGGCGTCACGTAGAAGAACCCGGTCTGGTCCTCGTCGAACGGGCCGGGCGGGAGGTAGGCCGCGTAGGGGATCACCGCGCGCTCGAAGACGGGCGTGTCGATGACTTCGAGCTTCGTCCCTTCAGCGACCGGCGCGACGCGCTTCTCCAGGACGAACCGGAGCGCCCGGTCGGTCTCGGACTGGTAGGCCTCCTTGAGCTTGAGCGCCTCGGGATGACGCGACTTCGCGTCACCGATCAGCTCCTGCCAGGTGCGTGACGGGTCGATGCGCTTCGCCTCGTCCTCGAGCAACGCCTTGGTCCGGGCGACCTGCTCCTCGCCGAGCGCCGTGAGCGCCGCGCAGTCCATGCCGAGCAGGTGCTCGCGCTCGAGCCGGTAGTTCATCCAGCGCTCGCCGATGGCGAAGCTGCCCCCCACCTTGGAGTCCATCTCCCGGTCGAGGAAGTCCTGGTACTGCGCGAAACCGATTCGTGCGCGGCCCGCCGCGTGTTCGATGCGCTCGCGCTCGGCCGGGAAGCTCTCGAGCAGCGAGCGGGCGACCTGGTCCACGAACCCGGGGCCGCTCCGGTTGACCTCGTCGGCCACCCCGAGGAACACGTCCGGGACCTGCGTGAGGTTGGCCCGCGCCGCCTTGAGGTAGTCGGGGACGGCGATCATCCGCGCCATGAGCGCGTCCTTGCGCTCGGCCGCCGGCAGGGACTTCCTCGTCCACAGGAGGAAGAGTCCGTCGAGCGCGGTCTGCGGGAACATGACCGGGTTGCGGGTGTGGGTGCGCAGCTCTTCGCAGTCCGAGCGCATCGCCGCCAGACGTGCGCGCAGCAGACCGTAGTCCACGCGCTGCTCGACCGACAGCTCCTGCCAGTTCACCCCGACCACCAGTCGCTGGTCGAGGTCGCGCAGCCACGCGATGCGCGCCAGCATCCCTTCGGGCGAGTGGTCCGGCAGCAGGTGATCGTAGTCGTGAACGCCCGCGAGCGTGGCGGCGACCGGGTCGTGCTTGAAATGAAGCTCGACGAACTCCTCGCTCAGCGCCGTGAAGGTATTCGTGGCCTCGATCACTGTCCGTCCTTGTCAGGTCGCGCGGAAAAGCCCCCGCGCAGGGCACGGAGGCCTTCCCGAAATGCCGCGGCGGAGAGCCGCCTCAGCTCTTGACGACGTTGGCGGCCTGCTTGCCCTTGGGCCCCTCCGCCACATCAAACTCCACGCGGTCCCCCTCCGTCAACGTGCGGAAGCCCTCGCCCGCGATGGACGAGAAGTGGACGAAGACGTCCTCGCCGCCTTCCGACTGGATGAAGCCGAATCCTTTGCCCTCGTTGAACCATTTGACCACGCCATGCGCTCGCGGGCCCTCGGTCGTGACCGTGAGCGGGACGCGCGGCGTGCTGTCGCGGGGCGTGCCGCGAGGGGTCGCGCGGCGTTCACGTCCGGTGCCACCGGCCGGCTTCTTTGCATCGAAGCAGTCCCGGCAGTACACCGGCCGGTCGTTGCTCGGCTTGAACGGCACCATGGTCTCGATGCCGCAGTTGGCGCACACGGCCGGAAACGTCGGCTTGGACGCTCCAGCCGCGCCGCGCGGGCCATCACCGCGCCGCGCCCCGCCCCCACCCCCACCCCCGCCGCGCGGTCCCTTGCGGTTCTCGCGGCAGCGCTTGCAACGCGTCGGCGCGTTGGTCAGCCCGTGATCGCGATAGAACTCCTGCTCGCCGACGGTGAATGTGAAGTCCTCGCCGCAATCCACGCACTTGATGACTCGGTCTTGAAGGGTAGCCATGTTGTTCGATGAGCCTCCGTGGAGACCGCGGTGGGACGAGGTGCGTGGGCCGAAAACACGAACGCCCCGGCAGGCGAACGCTGCCGAGGCGACTCAGGGGACGAGACGGGTCAGCCGATACGACGACCGGGAATAGGAATTACCACAACGCTGACTCACGGGCGACCACACTCGTTGATACCGGCCTACATGGCGAGTTGCGGGTGGAAGTATAAGAGCCTTGCGGGAGCCTCGTCAACGGCACAACGCGTTCAGCACCTCCCCCATGGTGATGACGTCGAGCAGGTTGTGGTGGAACAGTGGTACCAAACGATAGGGATCACCGCTGCGCACGTATTCATGATAGAGGGCCGGCACCTCCTCCCCCGGCACGTCCCCGACCCGGCGGCGCCGGCAGATGCGGTACTCGAGGGTCTGGAGCCGGCAGTCAGGGAGCTCCGCCTTCCAGCGCCGGCGGGACGGGTGCAGGAGGTCCACGTGCCGGGGGGGCATCCCGATCCGGACGTGGTGGACATGACCGCGGTCGCGCAGGAACGGGACGTCGTAGGACTTGCCGTTGAACGTCACCAGGAACTCGAACCCGCGCGTGGCCTGGGCGAGCGCGGCGAGCAGCGTGGCCTCCTCGCCGTAGTGGCGCGCGAAGTACTGACGCAGGACGAAGTCGCTTCCGTTCCAGTGCATCGTGCCGGCGAGGAAGACGGG
>JBKJXJ010000185.1:0-3205 GCA_046716125.1 Candidatus Eiseniibacteriota bacterium | reverse complement strand
CCAGTGGTCGCCACGGGCGAGCTTGTCCTCGCTCCGCTCGGCGAGCTTGGCCGGGCCGGCGCAGCCGGTGGCCAGCGAGAGCGCCAGCAGTGCCGGCGCGAGTCTGCGGATCATGGTCGGGCCCTCCATAGAGTGCCGATGGTTATCGGCCGGCCGGGGGAGGTTCGTTAGCCGCCCGGCGGGAGGGCTCGCGGCGGCCTGGAGGCACACGGCCCGCGAGCTCCGTGTCCCAGGGGCGGGTCGCATGGGACGGGTTTCGGCCCGATCGGCTCCGAGGTTCAGCCGTCCGGGATCCATGACCTCGCGCCGCGCCCTACGGTGCGGCGTGCGAGCCCCAGAGGGCCCGCGTGATCCGCTCGCACAGCGGGCGATGGCCGGCGACCCACGCGTAGCATGCCTCGCTCAGCGGCGCGACCCCCGGGACGAAGCGATAGAGCCACAGCGGCCAGCCGTGGCCCGGGGCATAGGCGAGCGAACGGAACACCGCCTCGGCGGCCCGTGAGATGCGCCCGCCCGGCTCGATGAGGTGCACCGCCCGGGCGAACGCCTCGCGCGGCACGGCGGGGACGCGTTCGGCCGCATCCTGATACGCGGCGTACTCGATCCGCTCGCCGATGACGCGACGCCAGCGCGCGATCCACACGCGACAGAACCCGCAGGCGCCGTCATACACGAGCAGCGGTCTCGCGGGAGGGCTCATGACGGAGATCGCGGTGGGACCATCGGAGGGAAGGGCGGGCGGGAGGTGTGAATCGCGCGCACTAGTCAGGCGCGCTCCTCCCAGACTCGGCACAGGTGGACGATGACCTCGACCGCCTTCTCCATGTCCTGGACCGAGACCCACTCCAGCCGGGAGTGGTAGTTGTTCTCGCCCGCGAAGATGTTCGGCGTCGGCAGTCCCATGAAGCACAGGCGCGATCCGTCGGTGCCGCCCCGGATCGCGGTCTCGCGCACCTCGAGCCCGGCGCGCCGGATCGCTTCGCGCGCGTGCTCGACCGTTTCGGGGTGGCGGTCGAGCACCTCCTTCATGTTGCGGTACGACTCCTCGAGCTTGAACGTGACCGTGGCGCCGGGCCAGGCCGCGGCTGACTCACGCGCCAGCGACTCGAGATCGGCCTCCTTGACGCGCAGCTCGGCGGTGACGAAGTCGCGGATCAGGAACCGCACCGAGGTCTGCTCGACCGAGGCGTTCAGGACATACGGATGCACGAACCCCTCGCGCCCCTCGGTGGTCTCGGGAGACTTCGCGTCCCGCGGCAGACGGCCGATGAAGTCGGCGGCCACCTTGATCGAGTTGATCATCCGGCCTTTCGCGAGCCCCGGGTGCGTGTTGAACCCGCGGAAGGTGACGACCAGGGCGTCCGCCGAGAAGGTCTCCATCTCGAGCTGCCCGCGTCCCGCGGCATCCATCGTGTAGGCGCAGGCGGCGCCGAACGCCTGGACGTCGAAGTGCTCGGTGCCGCGGCCGATCTCCTCGTCGGGGGTGAAGGCGATCCGGATCGTGCCGTGCACGATCTCGGGATGCGCGATCAGATACTCCGCGGCCGCGACGATCTCGGCGACCCCGGCCTTGTTGTCGGCCCCGAGGAGCGTCGTCCCCGACGCGGTGATGATGTCGTGGCCGATCTGCTCGCGCAGGGCCGGGATCTCCGCCAGACGAAGCACCGCGGTCGGATCGTCGGGCAGGACGATGTCCTGCCCCCGCCAGTCGCGGTGGACGATCGGCTTGACGCCGGCGCCGCTCGCCTCGGGCGACGTGTCCACGTGCGCGACGAATCCAATGACGGGCACATTCGGCTTCTTCGTCGTCGCCGGCACCGTCGCCGTGACGTAGCCGTGCGTGTCCCGCACGACGTCGGCGAGACCGATCGCGCGCAGCTCCTCGGCCAGGCGATCGAGCAGCACGAGCTGTTTCGCCGTGCTGGGATAAGTCGGTGAGCCCTCGGCGGCCTGCGTGTCGTAGGTGACGTAGCGCAGGAAGCGTTCGACGACGCTCGTGCGTGCGGGTGCGGTGGCCGGCATTCGGAGGCTCCCTGGCGGCAAGAAGGACGCGACGGAAGGCGCGAGCCCCGAAGGGTAGACGACCCGCACGGGCGGCCGCAACGCCATGACGAAGCTCGCGGGCCTGAGGCACTGAACCGGGCGGGCCTAAGTCGCCGCGCTGGCCAATCGAAGCCACCGGCGGTAGGGTGAGCGTCGTCGTCCCGCGAAACGCTCACCCGAGGGCCACGGATGTCCCTGACGAGCCATCCGACACCGCATCGCTCGACGGCCGACGCCCCCGCCGGCGCGTCTCGCCCCCCGCCGGCGATGAACCTCGCGCGCCGGCTCCTCGCCGCCTACCGGCACAGCTTCCGCGATCATCGGCGCGAGCGGCTGTTCCTCGCCTCGCTCGGCTTCTTCGTCGCCTTCGGCATCACCCGACTGATCACCCATGGCGGCCGCGCGGACTGGATGCCCATGCTGCGCGTGCGATACGGCGAGACGCATGTCCACCACCTCGTCTGGGGCATCCTGCTGCTGCTGGCCGTCGGCTACGGTTGGATCCTGATGGCCGGGACCGACGGCAGGAGCACCTCCCCGAGGGCCGGCCGATGGTTCTCGCTCATCTACGGCATAGGTGCGGCACTCACGCTCGACGAGTTCGCCCTGTGGCTCAACCTCAAGGACGTGTACTGGGAGAAGGAGGGGAGGGCGAGCATCGATGCGGTCTCGCTCTTCGGGGGCCTCATCTCGGTCGGCCTGTGGGGCGGGCCGTTCCTGCGCGCGGTGGGCCGACAACTGGCCAGATTGGCACGGCTGGCCAGCTTCCGCCGGTCCTGAAAATCCACTTGTGTTCTCGCTCCGGAATGCCGATAGTCCCAGTGTCTTCGGTTGTAATCGGATGTGCTCCAAGCGTCCCGACTCCGCCAGGGCTTCCTTGGCGGTTTTTGCTAGCGGCCCATCCCTCGGATCGAAGGTCCGGTCATCGCGATCGGACATGGGGCCTGCGCGAGTCTCCCGCCCCCCCCTCGCTTCCTCGAGAGGCCACTTGATCGTCCTCGCCATCCTGGCTGGCATCCTGATCTCCGTTGTCCAGGGCAGTTTCTTCGAATGGGCGTTCCACCGATACTGGCTGCACCGCCCCTGGCTCCCGGAGAGTTGCTTCACCTCCCACACCCTCGTCCACCACCAGCTTTGCAAGTTCGAAGACACCTTCCAGATC
>JBKJXJ010000184.1:0-4383 GCA_046716125.1 Candidatus Eiseniibacteriota bacterium | reverse complement strand
TGCCGAGCGGCGACAACGTGCGCCTCACCTCGAGCGACGCGAACGACAACATGCCGTTGACCGGTGTCCTCAGCAATGGCTTCCGCCAGTTCAGCCCCGGCCTCGGCACGGTCGGCACGCAGACGATCACCCTCGCCGACCTGACCAACGGATCGATCCAGGGCATGACCAGCCCCGGCATCCAGGTCATCCCGAGCGACGTGGACCGCTTCGTCGTCTCGACCATCAGCTCGCCGCAGGTCGCCGGCGTCCCGGCCACCGTGACCATCCGCGCCACCGACGCCAACGGCAACACCATCCCGGCCTACGCGGGCGACGCCGTGCTGGTCGCCAACACCGGCTCGGGAAGCATCGTGCCCGAGTTCGTCACCTTCACCGCCGGCGTGTGGACCGGTCCGATGGTGTTCAAGGGCGCCGGTGGCGCCGTCTCGTTCGCAGTCGCCGACTTCTCGGCGCCGCCGCACATCGGCTCGAGCAACTCCTTCACGGTCAACCCGGGCCCGTTCAGCGGGCTTCAGGTGCTCCTGCCGGGGCAGTCCCCGCGCGGCGGCACGGCCGACGGCAAGGAGGGCAACCCGACGGCGCAGCAGGCGGGCACTGCCTTCACGCTGACTGTCAGGGCGGTGGACAACTTCTGGAACCTGGTGAGCGGTGTCGCCGACAGCATCGCGCTCGGCTCGAGCGACGCCTTCGCGGGCATGCCGGCGCGGACGAAGCTCACCGGCGGACAGGCGCTGATCCCGACCACGCTCTACCGCACCGGCAGCCAGCGCATCTGGGCGGGCGACATCACCCAGCCGACCATCCGGCCCGACACGTCGAGCGCGGTGGTGGTGAGTGGCGGACCGTTCGCGCGCGTGCTGGTCCTCGCCCCGGGCGAGTTCCCGGCTCCGGGGACCCCGAGCGGCCGCGGCGGTGCTGCGACCGATCAGTCCATCAACTACGCGTTCAACGTCACCGTGCTCGCCACCGATACCTGGTGGAATCCGGTGGGCGGCGTGTCGCACGTCGTGCGCATCACGTCGGATGACCCCCTCGCCACCCTGCCGCCCGACCAGGCGCTGGTGGACGGGCAGGCCGAGATGCCGGTCCGGCTCGCGCGCGGCGGCTATAACCAGATCACGGTCTCGGACGTGACGCAGCCGAGCATCCCGGGCAGCACGACCCAGGTGCGGGCGATCTCGAGCGGCTTCCACCTCGAAGCCACCGTGAGCCCGGCCACGGCGCGCGCCGGGGAGCCGTTCACACTCCACGTCAAGGTGACCAACGACGCCGGCAGTGTCATCCAGGAGATCAACTCGTTCGTCACGCTCGAGGTGCGGAACGCCTCGAACCAGAGCGCCGGACGGGGCACGCTGCTGACCACGCAGTTCCAGCTGCTCCAGGGTCAGCGGCTGGTCTCGGAGACGTACACGTTCGTGGAGCCGATCGTCATCCTCGCCCGCGACGACGCGGGCAACGCACCGGCGACCTCGAACGTCATCACCATCCTGCCCGGCCCGCCGTCGCAGATCGTGCTGACCAGCGCGCCCTCGTGGGTGGGCGGGAACAAGCACGCCACCCTGAACGCGAGGCTGGTGGATGCGTTCGCCAACGGCGTGCCCGACCAGGCGATGGTGTTCTCCGTCCTCCTCGGCAACGGCACGCTGACGCCGATCGACTCGCTCACCGCCACGGACGGCGTGGCGCGCGCCGACTTCCTGAGCGCGCGCCAGCCGGAGATGGGGCGGGTCCGCGCCTCGTCGAACGGCCTCGTGACCGATCTCGACCTCGAGACCGCGTTCGTGGACCCGAACGCCGCGGGCGGGCACATCACGAACTATCCGAATCCGTTCCACCCGCCCAACGAGCCGACGACGATCGCCTACAAGCTGAGCGATCACGCCGACGTCAGCCTGCGGATCTTCACCCTGAGCGGGGACCTGGTGCTCCAGCGCCGGTTCAACCGGCAGGAGACCGGCGGCATGGCCGGACTGAACGAGGTCACCTGGGATGGGAAGAACGGCGAGGGCCGTGTGGTCGCCAGCGGCGGTTACATCGCGCTCGTCGAAGCCCAGGGGACCGGTGAGACCCTGCACGTCATCCGCCGCAAGCTCGCGGTCGTCCGCTAGGAGGGCATATGAATCCCAAGCTTACGGCATCCCTGCGCGGGGTTGCGCTGCTGGCGCTCCTGCTGGTGGCGGATCCCGCCCGGGGCCAGGTGCAGAGCGCCGGCGGACCCGGCGAATGGTTCAACCGCTACACGACCGCCCGCACACTCGGGCTGGGCGGGGCGTACGTCGCCGTCGCCGACGATCCGCTCGGCATCCTCTGGAATCCGGCCGGTCTCTCGGCGATGGACCAGAACGAGCTGCGCTTCGAGAACGCGCGTCTGTTCGAGGACACCTCGATCAACGGCATCGCGCTGGCGGTGCCGGGCAGCCGGCTCCCGAGCTTTGGCGTGAGCATCGTGTCGCTGGGCTCGGGCGAGTTCCAGCGGACCAACGACATGAACGATCCGCTCGGCACCTTCAAGCAGGGCGAGACCGCCTACCTGCTCACGGCGTCGAAGGCCTTCTCGCCCCGGCTCGCGCTCGGCGCCAACATGAAGCTGGTCCAGCAGCGGGTCGAGGATTTCACCGCCGGCGGTTTCGGCCTCGACCTGGGCGGCTGGTACGCCGTCCGCCCCGGCATCCGCGTGGGTGGATCGGTGTCCAACCTCGGCGGACCCAAGCTGTCGCTGCGGACGACCGAGGAGACCTGGCCGATGCAGATGCGCGCCGGGTTCGCCGCACAGGTGCTGCGCGGTAAGGGACTGATCGTCGCCCAGGTGGACCACTCGGAGGTCCTGGGCGCCCGGTTCCACGCGGGCGGCGAGTACTGGATCCAGTCCGGTCTGGCGTTGCGTCTCGGCATGGACGACGCGGCCGGCACCGGCGGATTCAGCGTCCGCTTCGCCCCCCAGTATCAGCTCGACTATGGCGTCGCCGATCATCCGCTGGGCATGACGCATCGGGTCGGGGTGAGCTACCGGTTCGGCGGCTTCTTCGCCAGCTCGAAGGCCGATCCGGCCGTGTTCTCGCCCACCGGCGAGCACGCCGTGACCAAGATCCTGCTCAACTCGCGCACCAAGGCGGATGCCCAGTCCTGGGCGCTCGAGATCGTGAACAAGTCGCAGGAGGTCGTGCGCCGCTTCGGCGGCAGCGGCCAGACGCCGGCGCATGTCCAGTGGGACGGCAAGGACGAGGCCGGCATGCCGGTCGCGGACGGCAGCTACCGTTACCAGCTGGTGGTCAACGACCGCGAAGGCCGCCGCATCGTCGGGCCGGTCCACGCGGTCGCGATCTCGACCACCGGCCCGCAGGGTCAGGTGCCGGTCGTCCAGGCGCAGGAAGCCCCGCAGGAGCCCAGGTGATGTCGCGCCGACGCCCGAGCGCCGCGACGCTCCTGCTGCCTTCGATCGGTTCGCTGCTGCTCGCGGTCACGCCCCCGGCGCACGCGGGCGCGCCCAAGGCGGCGGGTGCGATCGAGGCGACCGCGACCCTGGAGGAGATCGGCGACGACTTCGAGCAGGTCCGCGTGCTGGCCGGCGCCCGGCGCTCGGCGGCGCTGGCGCAGGCGCAGCAGTCGCTGGAGCAGGTGCTGCGCGGCGGCATGGACGCCGACCGGCGCGCCACCGCGCGCTTCCTCGCCGGCAGCATCGCCTTCGAACTCGGCGACTTCGCCCATGCCGGCGAGCAGTTCCGGGAGGCCGCCTCGGGTCTGGGCAAGGGTCCGTTCCAGGATGACGCCGAGTTCGCGGCGAACGAGGCGCTCGAGGCGGCCGGTGACGACATCGGCGCCGCACGCGAGTGGGCGAAGTGGGAGAAGCGCCACCCGTCGAGTCCCCTGATGCCGGCCGCGCGACTGCGTCAGGCGTGGAACGCGCTCCGCCGGGGCGAGGTCGCCGCGGGCCAGAAGCTTCTCACCGCGCTCGCGATCTCCCATCCGTGGCTCGCCAAGGATGCCCGCTTCACCCTCGCTCAGGCGACCGCGGCCTGGCAGTCCGGCAAGCCGGCCGATGCGCTCGCCATCCTGGGCGCGCGCCCGACCGGTGCGCCCGCGCTCTATTTGAAGGCACTGTGTCTTGAGAAGCAGGGCTCACTGCTCAAGGCTGCGGCCGCGTTCCAGGAGGTGGCGGAGCGTTATCCCGACACCCCGCTGCGCGACCCGGCGCTGCTCGCCAAGGCCAACACGTTCCTGGTCGCGCGCGATCATCGCAGCGCGGCCGAGGAGTTCGCCCGCGTCAGCGCGCGCAGCCGCACCGCAGCGGCTTCCTTCACGGCAGCTCGACCGTCCGCTGGGCGATGAAAGCCGGCGACGCGGGGCCGATCTCCGCGCCGCGAAGCTTGTTGACCGCGACGA
>JBKJXJ010000183.1:0-2618 GCA_046716125.1 Candidatus Eiseniibacteriota bacterium | reverse complement strand
CTCGTAGAGCGAGAGCGCGCGGTGATTGCCCGCCTGGGTGTTCACCACTGCCTCGTCGACGTGGTGGCGGCGCAACCAGTGGAGGCCATCGATGACGAGCGCGGTGCCGAGCCCGTGACCGCTGTGGTCGGGATGAACGGCCAGACGTTGCAGGTAGCCGCGCCGAGTCGCCCTCCCGGTCACCGCGTAGCCCGTGACGCCGCTCGAGCCCACACCAACGCGAAAGCGGGCGACCGGCGTGGCACCGATCGCCTCACGGAGACCTTCCTTGTCGAGCCGCCAGAACGGGGGAAAGGCGGCGGCATCGACGGCGAGGGCAGTGGCGCGCTCGCCTCGCCACGGACGGCGAAGCTTGGCTGGCGGCGAGTCGCCGATTCGACCCAGGTTGTGGGTGAGGAGGTGGAGCTGTTCGTGTGGCTCGAAGCCGGCGTCGATGAAGCCACGCCGCTCGCGCTCGGACAGCGCGCCGGTCAGCACCCGCTCGAAGCCGCGGTCGCCGAGAAGGGCGCAGGCATGGCGCACCATCGCGACCGTTGGGGGTGTCGGGTCGCCGACCGGCGCGACGTACGCGACCCGGTGGTCGCCGCGCCACGGGCCGACGCGGAGTCGCTCGTTGCCGCGTCGCACGACCTCGGAGCGCACGCCGTCAGGCTACGAGACGGACCGCCGTACGCTCGCCTCTGTGACGGTCCTCGTCTCGACATCCGAGCGCTATCTCGAGCATGACGCTGGACGCGGACATCCCGAGCGGCCAGCCCGGCTCGAGGCCGTCATGCGGGGGTTCGAGGCCGCCGGCCTCGGTGACGAGCTGATCGGGGTGGTGCCCCGTCCCGCGACGCGGCCCGAGCTGGAGACGTTGCACCCCGCTGATCACCTCGACGCGCTGGAGCGGTTCTGTCGGACGGGGGGCGGCCGCATCGACCCTGACACGGCGGTGGTGCCGGCATCGTGGGGTGCAGCGGTTCTTGCCGCCGGCGCCGGGATCGACGCTGCCGAGCGGCTGGAGCGGGGCGAGGGGGAGGCCGCGTTTCTCGCGTTGCGTCCGCCCGGCCATCACGCCACGCCGACGAGGGCGATGGGCTTCTGCCTGCTGAACAACGTGGCCGTGGCGGCGGCCACCCTCGCCGGCCGAGGCGAGCGGGTGCTCGTCCTCGACTGGGACGCCCACCATGGCAACGGGACACAGGACGCTTTCTGGACCGACGGCCGTGTCCTCTACGTCTCGCTGCACCAGTTCCCGCTCTATCCCGGGACCGGGCGGCTCGACGACCTAGGTGAGGGGGACGGTGCCGGATCGACGATCAACGTCCCGCTTCCCGCGGGCGCGACCGGGGACGTGTACCTGGCGGCGCTCGACGAGCTGATCGCTCCCGCCGTCGACGCCTTCGCTCCCGGATGGTTGCTCGTCTCCGCCGGCTACGACGCCCACCGGGCCGATCCGTTGACCGGACTCGGGCTGACCAGCGGCGACTTCGCGGCTTTCACGCAGAAGGTGCTCGCGTTCGCGCCCCCGGGCCGGCGCCTTTTCTTTCTCGAAGGTGGCTACGACCTGGCGGCGCTCGAGGATTCGACGGCGGCGACGGTGAGCGTGCTGGCGGGGGAGGAGCAACGGCCCGAGCCGCTCTCGGAGGGGGGACCGGGGTCGGAGGTGGTCCGGGCGGCGGTGGCGCTCAGGTCCGGACGCTGATCTGCCGAAACGAAGTCATGGCCTTCGATGAAGCGCGTCTGGAGGAGCTCCTGCGTCTTCTCGTGGAGCGGCGCGGATCGGACCTCCACGTCAAGGTCGGTTCGGCGCCGCACATCCGTATCGACGGCCACCTCCAGTCGACCCCGTTCGATCCTCCGACACCGGCCGACACCGAGCGGGTTGCGTACGCCATCCTCCCGGCGGCGCGTGCCGACGAGTTCGAGGCCAAGAACGAAGCCGACTTCGCGCTCGACCGAGTCGGGCTCGGACGGTTCCGCTGCAACGTGTACCGGCAGCGCGGTTCCGTCGCCCTCGTCTTCCGGGCGGTCACGCCTGGCATACCGTCGTTCGAGTCCCTGGGCCTTCCTCCTGTCGTGCAACGGCTCGCCGAGGAGCGCCGCGGGCTCGTGCTCGTAACCGGCCCGACCGGGTCGGGCAAGACGACGACCATCGCCGCGATGATCGACCACATCAACATGACGCGCGCCGTCAACATCGTGACGATCGAGGATCCGATCGAGGTGCTGCATCCAGACAAGCGGGCGATCATCAGCCAGCGAGAGATCGGCTCGGACACCGAGGGCTTCGCCGAGGCGATGCGCCGCGTGCTTCGCCAGGACCCGGACGTCATCTTTGTGGGCGAGATGCGCGACCCCGAGACGGTGTGGGCCGCCATCGCCGCCGCCGAGACCGGGCACCTCGTCCTGTCCACGCTCCACACCGCCGACGCCATCGAGACGATCAACCGCATCGTCGACTTCTTCCCCGCCCATCAGCACAAGCAGGTGCGGCTCAGCCTCGCCACCTCGTTGCGCGGCATCGTCAGTCAGCGACTGCTCGAGCGCGTCGACGGCGCCGGGCGCGTACCGGCGGTCGAGGTGCTGGTGAACACCGGACGGGTCTTCGATCGCATCGTCGATCCGGACGCGAC
>JBKJXJ010000182.1:0-2837 GCA_046716125.1 Candidatus Eiseniibacteriota bacterium | reverse complement strand
CGCCTCACCTCCCTCGCCGCCGAGATCCTCGCGGACCTCGAGAAGAACACGGTCAACTTCCGCCCCAACTACGACGAGACGCGCGAGGAGCCGGTGGTGCTCCCGGGCGTGGTCCCGAACCTGCTGATCAACGGCTGCTCGGGGATCGCGGTCGGGATGGCGACCGAGGTGCCGCCGCACAACCTGAGCGAGATCTGCGACGCGATCACCCACATCATCGATCATCCCGAGGCCGAGCCGGCCGAGCTGATGAAGATCGTCAAGGGCCCGGACTTCCCGACCGGCGGCATCATCTACGGGACGCAGGGCATCCGCGATTGCTACACCAACGGACGCGGGCTCATCCGGATGCGCGCCCGCGTTCAGGTCGAGGAAGGGCGCCAGGGGCGGTTGAGCCTGGTGGCGACCGAGATCCCGTTCCAGGTCAACAAGGGGGCGCTGCTCGAGAAGATCGCGGACCTGGTCAAGGATTCCAAGGTCAGCGGCATCAGTGACCTGCGCGACGAATCGGACCGCGACGGGATGCGCATCGTCATCGAGCTCAAGAAGGACGCGAATCCCAAGGTCGTCCTGAACCAGCTGTTCGTGCACTCGCCGCTCCAGACCACATTCGGCGCCATCATGCTGGCGCTGGTGGAGCAGCGTCCGCAGATCCTCACCCTGCGCGGGCTGCTCGACCAGTACGTCATCCACCGCCAGATCGTCGTGCGCCGGCGGACCGAGTTCGACCTCGCCGAGGCCGAGAAGCGCGCGCATATCCTCGAGGGCCTCAAGATCGCCCTCGACCACCTCGATGCGGTCATCACACTGATCCGGGCCTCGCGCGACGTCGAGACGGCGCGGACCGGCCTCATGACCGAGTTCAAGCTCAGCGAGATCCAGGCCAACGCCATCCTCGAGATGCGCCTCGCGCGTCTCACCGGCCTCGAACGCAAGAAGGTCGAGGAGGAGTACCTCGAGATCATCAAGCTGATCGAACAGCTCAGGAGCATCCTCGCCAGCCCGAAGAAGATCCTCGGCATCATCAAGGACGAGGTCGCGAAGCTCCGCGCCCGCCATGGCGACGCCCGGCGCACCGAGATCGTGGCCGAGGAGAGCGACATCAATTACGAGGACACCATCGAGCAGAAGGACATGGTGATCACGATCTCGCACGCCGGTTACATCAAGCGTCAGGAGATGGCTTCGTACCGTTCGCAGCGCCGCGGCGGCAAGGGCGTCATCGGCGCCCGCACCAAGGAAGAGGACTACATCGAGCACCTGTTCGTGGCGGGGACCCACAGCTATCTGTTGTTCCTGACCGACCGCGGGCGCTGCTACTGGCTCAAGGTGCACGAGATCGAGCAGGCCGGGCGCACGGCGCGTGGCCGGCCGCTCGTCAACCACCTCGAAGGGCTGGCGCGGGACGAGCGTGTGCAGGCGGTGGTCGTCGTCAAGGCGTTCGACGACCAGCACTACCTGGTGTGCGCGACCAAGAAGGGCCTGATCAAGAAGACCGTGCTCTCGGCCTACGGGAACCCGCGCCGCGGCGGGATCAACGCGATCCTGCTCGAGGAGGGCGACGCGCTGATCGAGACCATCATCAGCGACGGCACGCAGGATTTCATCCTCGCCAAGAAGAAGGGCCTCGCGGTCCGCTTCCACGAGAAGGAGGTCCGGTCGATGGGCCGCACCTCGTACGGCGTCAAGGCGGTGACGCTCGACGACACGACGGACGAGGTCGTCAGCATGATGGGCGTGCAGCGCCAGGCCTCGATCCTCACCGTGACCGAGAACGGCTACGGCAAGCGCAGCGAGATCTCCGAGTACCGGGTCTCGCACCGGGGCGCCAAGGGGATCATCACGATCAAGACGAACGACCGGAACGGACCGGTGGTCGCGGTCAAGGAGGTCGTGGACAGCGACGAGCTGATGATCATCACGCGCTCGGGCCAGATGATCCGCATGCCGGTGAACGGCATCTCGGTGATCGGCCGCAACACCCAGGGCGTGCGGCTCGTCCACCTGGCGGCGGCCGGCGAGGGCGACCTGCTGCCGGACGCGGTGGCCGCGGGCACGCGTGTGGTGGGGGAGGAGGACGCGGCGGTGGTGAACGGCGGGGCCGCCGGCAACGGCGAAGCCGCTTCCGACGCGCCGCCCGAGGTGTCGCCCGAGGAGTTCGATGACCCCGCCGAGGACCCGCCAGAGGGCACGGCGTAGGGCCCGATCGGGCGGCACGGGATGACGCGCATCTCCGAGTCCACCGTCCGCCGCCTCTCGCACTATTACCGGGTGCTCGAGGAGGTCGAGGGCGAAGGCGGGCGGCTCATCTCCTCCCACCGCCTCGCCGAGCGCGAAGGCGTCACGTCGGCCCAGGTCAGGAAGGACCTCTCCTGCTTCGGCTCGTTCGGCCGCCGCGGACTTGGCTACAACGTCGCCCATCTGCGCCAGGAGATCTGCGCCATCCTGGGACTCGACCGCCGCTGGCGCGTCGGGATCGTGGGGGTCGGGAATCTCGGCACGGCGCTGATGCTGTACCGCGGCTTCCAGCAGCAGGGCTTCGACGTGGTGGCGGCGTTCGACCGCGACCCGTCCCGCATCGGCAAGGCGCTCGGCGGGCTGGTCGTGCGCGACATCGTCGACCTGCCCGCGGTCGCGAAGAGCGGCGGGCTCGACCTGGGTGTGATCGCCACGCCCCTGAAGGCCGCGCAGGAGGTGGCGGACGCGCTGGTGGCGGCCGGGGTGCGCGGGATCCTGAACCTGGCACCGCGCAAGCTGTTCGTGCCCGCGCACGTCACGCTGCGCACCGTGGACATGACGGTCGAGTTCGAGTGCCTCTCGTTCGCCCTGACCAACGC
>JBKJXJ010000181.1:0-4067 GCA_046716125.1 Candidatus Eiseniibacteriota bacterium | reverse complement strand
GACCATCCGGAAGCTCTACGCCGAGAGCAAGGGGCGTAACTCGGTCCATGCCTCGGACAGCCCGGCCAGCGCCGATCGCGAGGTGAAGCTCTTCTTCGGGGTGGCGGCGCTCTCCCGCTGACCGCCCGGCAGGGGCGGCGTCCGACCGGGAGCCCCCGAACGGGGTTCCGGGGCGGCTCCGAGCGGCCGAACACCCCAGCACCGGGCCCCTTCCCGGGACGCGTCGGGCCCGGCCTAAGTCTGGACGGCTCCTTCGCCCCTGTGCTAGGGTGGCCGCGTCCCGGCTGACAGCCTGATCAGGTGGACTATGTCGGGATTCATCATCAACTTAGCCACACTGGCCGTCGGCGCGAGCCGTCTCGAGGCCAGGGCGACCGCCGAGGAGCTCCAACTTCCGCCGGCCGATTGGCCCGTGGGGGTCGACGCGACCCTCGGGCTCGACCGGACCGGCGACCTGGTCTCGGTTCGGGGCATGCTTCGGTCCTCCGCCCGGCTCGAATGCGTGCGCTGCCTGCGGACGTTCGATCTGCCGCTCACGGTCGACCTGACCGTGGTCGCGGATCGTGCGGGTGGACGCGGTCGGTTCGAGGAACAGCTCGCGGCCGATGATTACATGATGTTCCACGATGGGCGGCAGCTCGACCTGTCCGAACAGGTGCGCGAGACCTTGTTGCTGGAGCTGCCCATCACGCCCCACTGCCGGGAGGATTGCCGGGGGCTGTGCCCCCGTTGCGGCGCGGACCTCAACCAGGGTTCCTGTGGATGCCCAGGGTGACCAAGGACCGCGGACCGGGCAACCTCGCCGACGACAGAGGAGGAGACACACTATGGCGGTTCCCAAGCGCCGGCATTCCAGCACGCGGGGTAAGAAGCGTCGCACGCATTGGAAGCTCAAACCCCCCGGCCTCAACGTCTGCAGCCACTGCAGCAGCCCCAGGCAGCCGCACCGGATCTGTCCCAACTGCGGCTACTATGACGGCGAAGAGATCATCCTCCCGAAGGCCACCTGAGCGCCTCCGAGACTCATGGGATGGCCGGGATCCCGCGGATCGGCATCGATGCGATGGGCGGTGACCTGGGCCCGTCGGCGGTCGCCGTCGGCACGGTGATGGCGTTCCGGGAGATGCCGGGCCGTTTCACGGTGACCCTGGTCGGGGACGAGGCCCTCATCCGTCCCGCGCTGCAGAAAGCGGGCGGGGCCGGTCTGCCGATCGAAGTCGTGCACACGGCCGGGCAGGTGGAGATGGCGGAGAAGGCGACGACCGCGGCCCGCCGACGAGGCACGACCTCGATCGGCGTGGCCATCCAGCTCCACAAGGAAGCCAGGCTGGATGCGGTGTTCAGCGCCGGCAACACCGGCGCCGTGGTCGCGACCGCGTTGATCGGGCTCGGGCGGCTGGAAGCGGTGTCCCGCCCGGCGCTCGCGGTCTTCATGCCCAACACGGCCGGCGGCACGGTGCTGCTGGACGTGGGCGCCAACGCCGAGTGCAAGCCGTCCTACCTGGTCCAGTTCGCCCACATGGGCGCGGTCTACGCGCGCTATCTGCTCGGGCGCGAGAACCCGAGGGTCGGTCTGCTGTCGATCGGCGAAGAGGAGACCAAGGGCAACCCGCTGGTGTTCGAGGCAGGCGACCTGCTCAGGCGGGCGCGCCACCTCAACTTCATCGGCCACGTCGAGGGCCGGGACCTGTTCCGCGGGACCTGCGACGTCATCGTGACCGACGGTTTCACCGGAAACGTGCTCCTCAAGACGGCCGAGGGCGTGGCCTCCATGCTGGTCTCGATCATGCGGCAGGACATCCGCAAGGATGTCATGGCGACGCTCGGCATGGTGCTCATGAAGCCGGCGATGAAACGCATGAAGCACCATATGGACTGGGAGGAGCACGGCGCCGCACCCCTGCTCGGGATCAACGGCGTGTGCTTCGTCGGCCATGGCAGCAGCGGCCCGCGGGCGTTCAAGAACGCGATCCGGACCATCGCCGCGTTCGTCGAGAAGCGCGTCAACGCGCACATCCGCGAAGAGATCGAGGCGGACCATGACACCGCGGCTTGATCCCATCCGGGGGGCGACCATCACCGGCACCGGGATGTACGTCCCCGAGCGGGTGCTGACCAACGCCGACTTCGAGCGCATGGTGGACACGTCGGACGAGTGGATCCGCGAGCGCACCGGCATCCGCGAGCGCCACATCGCCGCCCCCGAGCAGGCGTCCTCGGACCTGGCGCTGATCGCCTCGCAGCGCGCGCTCGAAGCCGCCGGCCTCAGCCCCGACGAGGTGGACTACATCATCGTCGCCACCACCACCCCCGACCGCATCCTGCCGTCGTGCGCGTGCACGCTCCAGCACAAGCTGGGCGCCACCCGTGCGGCGGCGTTCGACCTGTTCGCGGCCTGCACCGGGTTCGTGTTCGGCATGGCGATGGCGCGCAGCCTGGTCGCATCGCGCGCTGCCGAGACCGTGCTGCTGGTCGGGGTCGAGACGCTATCGCGCATCGTCGACTACACCGACCGCAATACCTGCGTCCTGTTCGGCGACGGCGCGGGCGCGGTGGTCATCCGGGCGTGCGCCGAGGGCCAGGGGGTCCTGGCGATCGACATCCGCAGCGACGGCGAGCTGGGCGGCGTGCTCGAGATCCCCGCCGGCATCTCGGCCAACCCGGCGAGTGCGGCGACAGTCGCCGCCCGCGAGCACTACCTGCGCATGCAGGGCAAGAAGCTCTTCCCGTTCGCCGTGCGCAGCATGGAAGAGAGCACCCGGCGCTGCCTGGAGCTGGCCGGGCTCGGGCCCGACGACATGGACGTGGTCATCCCGCACCAGGCGAATCTCAGGATCATCGACGCGGTGCGCGAGCGGCTGGGGATCCCGGCCGGGAAGGTGCCGATCAACATCGACCGTTACGGCAACACATCGTCGGCGTCGATCCCGATCACGCTCGACGAGCTGGCGCGCTCGGGACGTCTCAAACCGGGCGATCACGTGGGATTCTGCGCCTTCGGCGGCGGGGCCACGTGGGGTGCGGGGGTCGTGCGCTGGAGCATGGCGCGTCAGGGTCCTGCCGACGGCGTGCCCGATGCGGCCGCCCGTCTTGGCGCCCGTCCCACCCCTCAGGGGGTGCGCGCGTGAAGCTCGCGTTCCTCTTTCCCGGTCAGGGCGCGCAGGCGGTCGGCATGGGACAGGCGCTCGCCGAGCGCTTCCCGGTCGCCCGTCACGTGTTCGAGACCGCCGATCGCGCGCTCGGCTACCGGCTGTCCGAGATCTGCTGGAAGGGCCCGGCCGAGGAGCTGAAGAAGACCGTCCACACCCAGCCGGCCCTGCTCACCCACAGCGTCGCCGCGTGGAGGCTGCTCCAGGACGCCGGGGTCAGACCCTCCTGGGTCGCGGGGCACAGTCTGGGCGAGTATTCGGCGGGGGTGGCCGCGGGCGCGCTCGAGTTCGAGGACGCCGTGCGGCTCGTGCACCGGCGGGGCGAGCTGATGTATCGCGCCGGCCTCGACCAGCCCGGCACCATGGCCGCCATCCTGGGACTCGAGGCGGCGCAGGTCGAGGAGGCGTGCGTGCGCGCCGAGGATGCCGGCGTGGTGTGCGCGGCGAACCTGAATGCCCCGGGACAGGTCGTCATCTCCGGGGAGCGCGCCGCGGTCGTGCGTGCCTGCGAGCTGGCGCGCGGGATGGGCGCCCGGCGGGTGATCCCGCTCGAAGTGAGCGGCGCGTTTCACTCGCCCCTCATGGGATCGGCCTCCGCGGGTCTGCTCGAGGCGTTGGGGGCGGTCTCCGTGCACGACGCGCTGGTCCCGGTGGTGGCCAACGTGTCCGCCGAGCCGTTGCGCCGGGGTGTCGAGATCCGCGCGGCGCTCGAGGCGCAGTTGCTGGGCGCCGTGCGCTGGGAGGACTCGATGCGGCGCCTGATCGCCGAGGGCGCGCAGGGGTTCGTCGAGGTCGGGGCGGGCACGGTGCTGCGCGGGCTGCTGCGGTCGCTCGACAAGTCCATCCGGTCCTGGAACGTGGACGATCCGGACAGCCTGCAGGCCGCCCTGAGCGGAGTCGCCGGGGGCAGTGCCGACG
>JBKJXJ010000180.1:0-3132 GCA_046716125.1 Candidatus Eiseniibacteriota bacterium | reverse complement strand
TCGGGTGAGGCGGTGCTGGTCGCGCTGCAGGAGGATCTCTACCTCAACGGTGTTCGTATCCCGGTGAAGACGGGCAATTTTCGATTTCACAAGGCGGTGCTCGAGGAGTTCCGGCTGCGCGAGATCGCGGGGCTCAAGCTCCAGAAGGGGCTCGATAAGGACGAGCTGACGCTGTTCGTGCGCCTTTTCCTGCAGCCCGACGTGTACAAGGGGCCCGAGTTGCTCGGCGCCTGCCTCGCCCAGGGCGTCGATCACGTCGTGCCGGCGATCCATGCCTCGGCCGAAGTGCCCGACGACGGGTTCGACTACGACGCCCCGGCCGAATGGGAGGGCGAGGGTTTCTCGAACACCCCATCCGGAGGGAGCTCCGGCGGCGGGTATGGCGGGGGTGGTGGGGGCGGCGGCGACTCCGGTGGCGGAAGCGGTGGGCCCGGCGGCAACTCGCCGCGCGGCGCGGCGCGCAAGAGTTACTCGCAGGCCCTCCTCGGCACCCGGTCGCTGCTCGCGACCACGACGCTCCAGGACGGGCTGGAGCTGCGCCACGGCAAGCGCGTGGTGCAGCCGCTCGTCGACGGCGCCTTCGCCGACGAGCCCGTCGTCGTCGGCCTCTCGAGCCTCACCCACCGGGACGAGTACACCTACGCCCACGCCGTCAACGTCTGCCTGGTCGCGGTGACGATGGGGCGACTGCTGGACATGGACCGTCGCGCGCTCTCCGACCTCGGCGTGGCGGCCCTGCTCCACGACGTGGGCAAGTCCGCGGTCGGCGACCAGATCCAGCATCCGCTCGAGTCGTTCACCGCCGAGGAGAAGGTGGCCGCGGAGCGCCACCCGCTCGAGGGGGCCAAGCTCATCGCCAACTCGACCACGCTCAATCAGACCACGCTCCGCTGCATGCGGGTGGCGCTCGAACATCACATGCTCCCCGACGGCTCGGGTTATCCCGCACCCTCCGGGCGCTGGCCGCAGAGCGTCATGTCGAGGCTCGTGGCGGTGGCCGACTGCTACGTCAGCCTGCTCGGCCATCGCAGCGAGCGCGGGCAGAGGACCACACCCTATGAAGGGCTCGGGATGATCCTTGGGCCCCTGCGCAAGCGCTTCGATCCGGCGATGCTGTGGGCGCTCGTCAACTCGGTGGGGTTCTATCCGCCCGGGCAGATGGTGCTGCTGGACGACGGCACGATCGCCGAGGTCGTGGCGCCCAACGGGGCGGACCTCGCGCGACCGCACGTGCGCGTGGTCATCGACGCATCGGGTGGGCGTGTGCCGGCCGCGACGCCGATCATCCACACCCCTCTTCCGCAGGAGAGGAGCGTCATCCGGGCGCTCAAGGCCGAGGAGTATCCGGGTGCTCCGGAAGGCGACGCGGAGCCGGACGATAAGCGCGGGGGCGAGACGGCGGCGGCCTGAGCCGCACCTGCCCCTGGCCCCGAGCGACACGCGCGCGGGCCTTAGCCGACGGAGCCCGCCCAGCGCTGCGGCTAGCGGGCGGCGCCCTCCAGGAAGCCACGGCGGCTGTCGCGGAACATCCCGAGCTTGTAGATCTCCGTCGGCCGGATCTCCGCCGACTCGGGCGCGCGGCCATCGTTGAAGACGAATCTCCGGCGGCCACCCGTGACCGGTTCCATGCCCGCCCCTCGCGGCCCCACCTTCACCACGCCGTCGTACACACAGACGCAGGTGCCGGCCGGCTCGCAGATCACGGCGAGCGTGGTCCCCGTCACCTCGATCCCGGCCTCGGGCGTGTCCACGCGCAGGCGCGCCCCGACGAACGCGGGGCCGGTCGTCACGCGGATCTCCCCGCGTCGCACCGCGCCGGTCACCGTTCGTCGGAACCAGCGGCCGGGAGTGGCGGGCAGCGTGAACTCGGTGCCGGCGGTCACCTGGACGACCACGCCCGAGGTGCTGGCCAGTTCGACCTCCACGCCTGCCGGAACCGCGAGGCGCGCTCCCGGACCGAGCGCGCGCGCCAGGGCTTCGCGGCGCGCGAGCGGGAACGTCACTCCGTCCACGACGACGGCGCCCTCGCCCTGGAACGCCATCACCGTCCAGCCCGGTCCGCGGTCGGCCATCCACACCGAGACCGCGACCAGCGCGAGCGCGGCCGGGACCAGCGCCAGCCGCCAGACCGGCCGACGGTGCCACGCGACGGGCAGTTGCAGCGCACGACGCTCCCCGATCCGGCCGGTCACGAAGTCGCGCTTGAGCCGCTCGCGGAACGCCGCATCGGCACGCGGCGGCGCGAGGCTCCGCAGCGCCTCGCGGGCGCGGGCCTCCTCCGGCCTCAGGATGTCGTTTCGTTCGTGGCTCATCCGAGCGAATCCTCGAGCAGGCGCGCCAGCGCCGCGAGCGCGCGCGAGTAACGCTTGCGGGCCGCGGCGTGGTTGACGCCGGTGATCGCGGCGATCTCGTCGTGCCCCAGCCCCTGGTAGTCGTGCATCACGATCGCGACACGCAGCGGCTCGGGAAGCTCGAGCAGCGCCTCGCGCACGAGTCGCTCGTTCTCGGAGGCGAGAAGATCCCGCTCGGGGTCGTTGGTCCCGCGCGACAGCGTCCCGGCCAGCGGCGAGTCGCCATCGAGCGATGCCGATCTGCGTGTCAGCTTCCAGGCATTCGAGCGCCACAGATCGCGGCAGGCGTTGTGCGCGATCGTCATGAGCCACGGCATCGGATCGCGGGAGGGATCGATCTGATGCGCGGCGCGATGCACCTTGAGGAACACCTCCTGGGTCATGTCCTCCGCCAGCGGCCGGTCGCCGAGAAGCCGATAGACCAGCCCGTAGACCCGGTCGAAGTGGCGCTCGAAGAACGCCGCCAGCGCTTCGGGGTCGCGCATCCGCACCCGCTCGAGCTCCGCCGCCCCACCCGCGCCCGCCGACGATGGCCCGGTCCGAGGCAGTGCCTTGTCATCCTGTACGTATCGATCGGGCATGTGTGTCCGGTCTCCGTGGAGCGGCGGAGTATGGCACAGGACGGGAAGGCGTCGGCGGACGGCGAAAGGCGCCGCAAAGGCGAAAAACGCTGATAGGGAAGGACCCAGCAGCGGCGCAGCGGCGGCGCAGCGGCGGTCGGCCGGGATGGGAAGGCGGCGGGGGCGTCGAGGGCGAGCGAGAGCCAAGGACCGGCGGAGCT
>JBKJXJ010000179.1:0-7615 GCA_046716125.1 Candidatus Eiseniibacteriota bacterium | reverse complement strand
CAGCTCGCGCTCGATGGCTACGAGGTCGTCGCCGCCGAGGGTCAGCCGATGCTGCCCGAGCGCATCGTGACCGTGGCGGTGCCGCCGGCCGGCGAGGTGAGGGTGAACGCCACCGCGACGGCAGCCCAGGTGGTGGAGGATGTCGGGCTCGCGCGACAGCCGTTCCGCCCGCAGGGGCTGGCCCAGGGAGCGAACGAGGCCGACGCCATCGCGAACGCGCTGGCCAGGTCCGTCGCCGATGTCGCACGGCCGGTCCCGGGGAGCGCGCCGGCGGTCACGGGCGTGCGGGCGCGGCTGCTCGGCGTCGGATGGATGCGCAATCAACGGATCGCGCGCATCGCGATCACCCCCGCCGACTACGACGGCGCCGCCCGCCGGCTGTCGATCGCCCACCGCATCGAGGTCGAGGTCGCGGTGAGCGGAGTCCCGGCGACCGCGGGCGATCCAGCGCGTCCGGCCGGAGCGCCGGATCCCTTCGAGCGCGTCTACCACGGCACGCTGGTGAACTACGAGCAGGGCCGGGCGTGGCGCCGCGCGGCCGGAGCGGGGCGCGGCGCCGGACTCATGGACGCGACGCCGACGAGCGTCGCCGGGGGCGTGCCCGACACCAGCATCTACGCCGGGCGGACCTGGGTGAAGCTGGCCGTGGACGCGTCCGGGTTCTATCGCGTCCGGTTCGCCGAGCTCCTCAATCTCGATCTGTTCGGCGGCGATCGGACCACACTCCTCGACAGTCTCCGGCTCTTCACCTGGCCGGGATTCCCGGTTCTGCCCGAGGCCGACTACTGCGATGGCTGCGGCTACCGCGAGGTGGCGATGGGTTTCGTCGAGGTCGCGCCCGTCAATGCCACGCTCGACAACAATCAGGAGTACCTCTACTTCTACGCGCTCGGGGCCAGCGACTGGGCCTCGATCTACGATCCGGCGCTGCCCGACACCGTGTTCATCAACCATCCCTACGAATCCAACAACTACTACTACCTGACGATCGCCACGCCGCAGCTTCCGATCGGGGGTACGCCCTTGCGCATCGCGACCGATCCCAGCGGCAGCCCGGGGGGCGCGACCGGCAGCGAGATCACGCCGGCGACGTTCGAGGCGCGCATCCATACGGAGCTGGACACGCAGTACTGGCCGAATGCGTGGCCGAACACGCGGGTGGGCAGCACGCTGTTCTGGGAGAAGTGGTTCTGGCAGAACGTCGAGATGGGCAAGCCGGCGTTCCAGACGGCCGTGGCTGCGCCGGGCGTGGACACCTCGCAGCCTTCGCGTCTGCGGATGCGCGCCTGGGGGGTGACCCAGCTCGGGGGCGACAAGAGTTTCAACATCAAGGACCACTACCTCGACGTCGCGTTCAACGGCCAGGCATTCCCCCGGCGGGAGTGGAACGGCCTGGAGCCGCAGACGTACGACGTGACCCAGGTCGGACTCGTGACGCCGACAAATCTAATGTCGCTCCAGGTGCCGGACATCGTGGACCCCAACCCGGATCTCGACGCAGGGCGCGTGGACGTCACCGCGCTGGCGTGGTTCGACCTGTTCTACGCCCGGAGGTTCGAACCGGTCGGTGATGCCCTCGAGTTTGACTCGGCCCCGGGCGGGGGGAGCTACCTCTACAAGATCGGACCGTTCACCAACCCGCTCGTGACCCCGCCTCGCGTGTTCGACGTGACCGATCCGCTGGCGCCGATCGAGATCCTGGGCGGCGTGTTGGCGAACGACACGCTGACGTTCCTCCGCGTCGAGACCGGGCAGCGTCGCTATCGCGTATTCCTGGACGCCCGCATCGAGCCGCTCGCCGGCGCCGGCGTCTTCATGGCGCCGGCCTCGAGCCTCAACAACCTGCGCGAGGCCCCGGACCCGGGCCGCCCGGGCGCGGACTTCCTCGTCATCTACTACGACGGTTTCGCGGCGGCGGCGGAGTCGCTGGCGACCTGGCGGCAGTCGCGGCTTCCGCTGTACGGCAAGAGCGCACCCTACGCGACGGCGACGGTCCCGATCTCGGCGGTCTACGACCAATTCTCGGGCGGCCGCACCGATCCGGGCGCGATCCGGAACTTCCTGCGCGCCGCGTTCTTCAACTGGGCTCAACGACCGACGTTCGTCACCCTGCTCGGCGACGCGTCCTACGACTTCAAGGACATCGGGGGATACGCGCCGGCGGGGTTGCCGGGCGCGTTGCTGCCGGCGTACGAGGGCGGCTATCTCGAGTCGTACTCGAGCCAGTTCTCGACCGACGACTGGATGCTGAACGTGGACAACCCGAATGCGCTCACCGTGATCCCCGACTTCTTCGGCGGGCGGATCCCGGCCGCGAACGCGGCGAGCGCGCAGGCGTTCGTGCTCGACAAGCTGCTGCCCTACGAGCGGGCCGCCCCGCTCGGTGAATGGCGAAACCGGGTGATGCTGATCGCGGATGACCACGAGCAGGGTTCCAGGAACGACAACCTCCACTGGACCCACATGTCGCAGACCACCGAGATCGACACCACGGTGGTCCCCCATCATATCGATCGGGCCTACGTCTATCTCCATACCTATCCTGACGGAGCCAGCGACACCAAGCCGGGCGCCAAGGCCGACATCCTGAGGAACATCAACGAGGGCGTGGTGATGTGGAACTACATCGGCCACGGCAGCCCGTTCAAGATCTCGGACGAGAGCGTGTTGATCGACTCGGACGCGGCGTTGCTCACCAACGCGACCCGTCACGGACTGTTCGTCGCCGCGTCGTGCGATGTCGGCAAGTACCACGATCCCCGGGTGCTGAGCCTGGGCGAGCGCCTGGTCGTGGATCCCCTCAATCCCACCGGCGGATGCCTCGCCGTGATCTCGGCGACCGAGATCGCGTTCAGCGGCGAGAACGCGCTTCTGAACCGGAACCTGTACCGATACCTCTTCTCCCGGGACACGGCCGTCACGGGCACCGGGCAATACCATGTCGGCATCTGCGAGGCACTGTTGCGCGCGAAGACCGGCAGCCTGAACAGCCAGAAGTACCAGGTCATGGGGGATGCCGGAAGTCGGTTGAACCTGCCTCGCTTCTGGGTGGAACTGACGCTCAAGGATGCGGGAGGCAGTGTGATCGATACGCTGCGCCGCGGGGACGTCGTCCGCTTCGACGGACGCATCCTCGACCGTCCCGGGGGGACTCTGCTCCCCTACACCGGGAGCACCGCGATCCTGATCGAGGATTCGGCGCCCATCGATGTCTCACCACCGTGCGTGCTCGGCCCCGGGTGCACACCGATCCGCTATCGCTACCGCGCCGCCCCCGCCTTCCGTGGCGATGCGCGGGTCCAGGGCGGGGCGTTCACCGGCCAGTTCGTGGTGCCGCTCGACGCGGTCCTGGGTCCGCGCGGGCGGATCCGCGGGTACGCGAGCGGGGATGCCATCGGGCTCGCGACCGCGAGCGACGGCGCGGGGAGCAAAAAGTTCAGCATGGTCTCGGGCACGGCGCCGACCGGGGACGAGGAGGGGCCGCGCATCGGACTTTCGTTCGCGGGCGGATCGACCTCGGTGCGGCCCGACGCCGTGCTGAGGATCGACCTGTCCGACCCGCATGGCATCCTGATCACCGGCCACACGCTCCAGAACGGCATCATCGTGACCATCGACGGGAACTCGAACACCCGCGTGGACGTCACCTCGAGCTTCCGCTACGCGGCCAACTCGCACCAGGCGGGGACCGCCAGCTTCACGCTTCCGGGGCTTCCGCCGGGCCCCCACAACATCCGGGTGAGCGCGGCCGACAATCTCGCCTCGGGGATCAACGCCGCCCAGCATCGTTCGAGCGCCGCGATCGACTTCGAGGTCAGCGCCCAGCCGCCACTCACGGTCCGGCGCGCGTTCCTGTTCCCCAACCCGACGCGCTCGGGCGGACCGAGCGGCGGGGGCCAGTTCGTGATCGACGCTCCAGGTGATTCGGTCAACGTCATGCTGCATCTCTACACCGTCTCGGGGCGGCTCATCCGGACCCTCAAGGCGTTCGGGGGCCAGGGGCAGATCCAGATCCCCTGGGACGGGCTGGACCAGGAGGGCGACCGGCTCGCCAATGGCACCTATCTCTTCATGGTCCAGGTGAACGGCCGGGATTCCGACGGCACGAGCAGCGCCCGCTCGAGGGCCGTGGGGGAGGGCCGGGTGGTCGTCGTCGGCCACTGAGTGCCTCGGGCGTAGTGCGTCGCGGCGGGGGGCGGGTATCGCGATTTCCGGTCCCGGGCGCCCCCGCGTCGCAAACCGCCCGCTGCTCGGACGCTCCAAGCCCGCCCCTCAAAAAAGGTTGGACGATGCCCGGCCGCCGCGGTGTAGTATCAGCATCCGCCCCCCCCCGGACGGCGCCACTAGTTTTCTGGAGGAATTCGATGCGCGTTTCCATCCGTATGGCAGTCTTGACGTTAGGGATTTTCGCGGCCGGCTCGGCATGGGCCCAGGGCACGGCTCGCTCTCTCGATATCCAGCCCGGAGCCCGCCAGGTCGGCATGGGCGCGGCCGGTGTCGCGCTCGCCGATGATCCGGCCGGCGTGGCGTGGTGGAACCCTGCCGTGCTGGGCTTCGTCGGTCGCCCGGCGGTCGAGATGACCTACTCGGCGCTCGTCCCGGGTCTTGCCAACGACGTCACCTACAACTACCTGAACTACCTCCACCCGGTCGAAGGCTGGGGCTCGTTCGGCGTCGGGATGCTCTTCCTCTCCTACGGCAATATCGAGCTCACCGACGGGGGAGGGACCCAGATCGGCAACTACACGCCGGTCGAGTTCTCGCCCGCGCTCTACTTCGGCACCCAGTTGCTGCCCGACCTCGCGGTCGGCGCCTCGGTCAAGTACGTGCGCGTCCAGCTCGCGCCCAGCAGCTATCAGGGGATCGGCTCGACGTTCGGCTTCGACCTCGGCGCCCTTTATCGTATCCCGGCGGCCCGGCTCGACTTCGGCATGAATCTCCAGAACATGGGCCCCAAGCTCGCCTTCATCGATGAAGACAAGGCGGATCCGCTCAGCCGCAACCTCAAGGTCGGCGCGGCGTGGGTGCCGTTCGCGACCAAGGACTTCACCCCGACCCTGGTCGGGGACTACAACCAGTCCCTGGTGAACAGCGAGTTCCGCACCTATAACTTCGGCGCCGAGCTCGCGTTCATCGACCAGGTGGCCGGCCGCGTCGGTTGGGTCGCCGATCCCTCGGGCGACATCAGCGGGTTGAGCTACGGGCTCGGTGTCTCGTGGAACAACCTGAGCCTCGATTGGGGCAGCATGCCCCAGGCTAAGACGCTGCCCGCGGTGACGAGAATCACGCTGGGCTACCGCTTCTAGTCTCCATCCCAGGGGTGCTCGGTCTGTACTCGCGCGGACACACCCTCCCCGTCATCGTCGTCGTCATCGCGTGTCTCAGCGCCGGGGCGGCGACGCCCGCGCCCGCGCGTCTGGTCGCCCGGCGGCTGCCATCCGAGGCCACGACGGAGCGCGCCAGGAGCGCAGGCCGGGAGGCGGCCACCCGGACCCTGACCCCTCGTGTGCGCGCCGTGCCGCCGCCCGCGATCGTCCCCTCGGGACCCGGCGCCGGCCCCGCCGCCTGGCGGCACGAGCTGGAGGTCCGCGCGCAGCGTGGGCGCGCCATCCCGCATCTTCTCAGCCCGCCGGGGATGGACTGGTCGCCGCGCGCCAACCCGCGCATGCAACGCAAGGCGCTCCCGCCGCCCCGCAATCCCCACGTCGCGCATGAGGCGGTTCCCCGGGCAGCGGTCGGCACGCCCCCGCTCCCGATCAGGGTGGCCTTCATCCGTGTCGGATTCCGTAACGACCGCGGCGGCCCGCTCTCGACCGGGAACGGGAGATTCGACGTCACCGGCCCGGACACCACACTGGCGGCGATCGACCGCGCGCCGCACAACCGGGCGTTCTACCTGGCGCATCTCGAGGCGCTCCGCCGTTACTACGACGTCCAGACCTACGGTCGGGTCGCGATCGAGGGCGACGTGTGGCCGCGCGCCGACACCGCGGCGTACACCCTCGAGGACATGGCCGACTACGGACCATGGGCGTTCAGCCAGGACATCTATCCGACCGCGCGCGACCTGTTCCGGGATGCGTTCGCGGCGGCTGACTCGCAGTCGCGGACCGACTTCAACGACCCCGTCCCCTGGGACGATTACGACGCCTTCATGATCATCCATGCCGGCAGCGACCTGCAGAGTGATCTGCGCCAGGACAGCCCGGAGGACATCCCGACCTTCACCATCAGCGTGGGGCCGGAGGACTACGTCACCTTCCCCGGGATGCAGTACGCGGTGGACCGCGCGATCATCTGTCCCGAGACCAGCAGCCAGGACGGCTTCTACGCGGCGCTCAACGGCGTCGTCGCCCACGAGATGGGACATCTGCTGTTCGGATTCGCCGACCTCTACGACGTGTTCACGGGACGGCCCGTGGTCGGCTTCTGGAGCCTGATGGACAGCGGGAACCTGGTCGGCGCCCCGTTCCTGCTCCCGGACGGGAGCGAGAGCTTCGCCGTGGGGCTCCTGCCGCCCAGCATCGATCCGTTCCACCGTTTCTTTGCCAGCGACGCCGTGGTGTTCACTGAGACAGCGGCCAACGACACCATGACGATCGCCGACATCGCCCGGAATCCCGACATCCGGCGGCTGTTCCTCTCGAGCGACGAGTACCTCCTCATCGAGAACCGCGCGATCGCGGCGACCGACTCGGTGCCGCTCGACCAGGACATCGCGACGCGCGTGGTGCTGGGGCCCGAATACCCCGACCGGTTCGAGTACGACGGACTGCTGCCCTCGCGGCCCCACGACGAGGGCACGCCGCCGCTCCCCAGCGGAGGACTCCTGATCTGGCACATCGACGCCACGCGGATCCCGTTCGAGACCGCGCTGCGCATCGACCCGGAGCGCGACTACGGCTTCAACACCGATCCGGCGTACCCCGCGATCTCGGTGATCGAGGCCGACGGGCTCGGGGATCTCGGCGACGGCGGCTCGCCGTTCATCTTCGGGAGCCCGTTCGACCCCTATTTCTTCAGCAACAACCGCAGGCTCTCGGACACCACGGTGCCGGACCTGAGACCCCACACCGGCTCGTATCCGCACGCGCGGATCGACGTGCTCGACGATCCGGGCCTGCTCATGCGCTTCAGCGTCTTCCATGACTGGGGGCTCGAGGGCTGGCCGGTCGCGGTGGACATGCCGCCCGGCGGACCGCTTCTGCTCGCGGTGGACGGTGACGGCGGCGACCAGCGGCTCGAGGTCTGTTGGGCGGGAGGCGCGGACGGCAGCCCGGACAGCGCATCGGTGTTCGCGGTCCGCCCGGACGGGCTCGGAATGTTCGGCGGTCCGCACGCCTTCGCCACCCTCGACCGCAGACCGCGGCCGCTCATGGCGGCGCTGCCGACCGGCGAGCAGATCGGCGATCAACAGGATGGGCCTTCATATTTCGCCGTCTCGACCTACGCCGACGTCCCGGGTGCGAATCCGTTCGCCGGTGGCAAGGTCTGGCTGCTCGATCATCTCGGCTCGCCACGGCCGGGCTGGCCGGCGCTCCTGCCATCGCTCGTGACAACGCCGCCGGTCATCGCGGGGCTCTATCCCAACGCCAGCGTGTTCGTGGGATGCGCC
>JBKJXJ010000178.1:0-5308 GCA_046716125.1 Candidatus Eiseniibacteriota bacterium | reverse complement strand
GCCCTGCGCCGATGCCGATAGGACTCCTCTCCGCCGAGCGAGTCCACATCTTTCGGCACCGGCCGGGCTCGGCGCGCGTCAGCGCCGGGGCGGCGGAGGGCCCGCGCTGTTCAGTGGTGCTGATCGCGACCTGAGGGGCTCAGCCCCGCGCGGGCTGAAGGGCCGCCAGCATCTCCTTGACCGAGGTGAACTTGGCGCGCGGGCGGCCCAGCGCCTGTCCGCGCTCGACCTCGATGGCGTCCAGCCGCTTCCAGTCGGCGAAGGACACGACCTCGGGCTGGCGCTCGCGCACCAGGGCCTCGAGCGCCGCCGGGTCGGGGCTCGCGGGCACGGGCAGGGCGCCCGCCGCCGCGTCTTCGAGGAGCAGATTCACCGTCTCGACCGAGTCCGCCTTGTTGTTCCCGATCACGCCGGTGGGCCCGCGCTTGATCCAGCCGGTCGCGTAGTGGCCGGGCAGCGGTGCGCCGCCCGCGGGATCGAGCACCCGTCCCCTGGCGTTGGGGATGAGCCCGGTGCGCGCATCGAACGGGACGTCGGGCAGCGCCACGCCGCGGTAACCCACCGAGCGGAACACGAGGCCCGCGGGCATCTCCTCCGTCACGCCGGTCGGCTCGGTGACGATCGCCCCGGCGGAGTCCCGGACCAGCCGATTCTTCGCCAGCTTGATCCCGGTGACCCGTCCGTCGTCGTTCCCGATCAGCTCGATGGGCGAGACCATGAATCGGATGTGGAGCCGTCGCGGTTTCCCGACCGGCGTGCGGCGCGAGAACTCCTGGACGATCTCGACCTTCGCTTTGGTCGCGGCGCGCGCCGCCGCCAGCTCGGCCGCGCTCACCTCGTCGATCTCCACTTCCTCGGGGCGCACGATGACATCCGCCCCCGGCAGCTCTCCCAGCTCCTTCACCTCGACGGTCGTGAAGGCCGCCTGCACCGGGCCGCGGCGGCCCAGGATCGAGACCTCCTTCACCCGGCTCGCGCTCAGCGCCTCGATCGCGTAGTCGGCCATGTCGGTCTCTCGCAGCTCCTCGGGCGTGAGGCAGAGGATGCGCGCCACATCCACCGCCACGTTGCCGACGCCGATGACCGCCACGCGCTCGACCGACAGGTCGAACTCTCGATCGCGAAAATCCGGATGGCCGTTGTACCAGGCCACGAACTCGGTCGCCGAACGGCTGCCCGCAAGGTCCTCGCCGGGGATGCCGAGCCGCTTGTCGGTCTGCGCCCCGCACGCGTATACGATCGCGTGCACATGGCGCTCGAGATCGGCGCGCGTGACGTGCTTGCCGAACTCGACGTTGCCGAAGAAGTGGAACCCGGGATGCGCCGCGATCTTCTCGTAGATCGCGATCACCGACTTGATCTTCTGGTGGTCGGGCGCGACGCCGCCGCGCACCAGCCCGTAGGGCGTCGGCAGGCGGTCGAACATGTCCACGCGCACCGCCCGGTCCGGTGCCTTGAGAAGCGCCTCCGCCGCGTAGAAGGCGGCCGGGCCCGAGCCGAGGATGGCGACGCGAAGCGGATGGTCGGGCGTTCCGGGAGGGCTCATGGGAGCGCGCAGGATAGGGAGGTGGATGCGACCGCGTCAGTGCGCGGACGAGCTCGCGCGGCGCTCATGGCCCTCCGAGCACCCGGCGCACCGAGTCTGGCCGATGCACTGGTCAACCCTTGACGTCTTCGAGCCTGACCCCGCGCCCGGCCCGCAAGCCGGCGCGGGCTGCCTCAACGCGAGTGAGGAATCGTGGATCGTTCTCAAGGCGGTAGTCGAACCAGTCGTCCTCACTTTCGAAACCAATCAACACGCCAGCGGGCTTCCCATGCCGGGTGATGAGAACTTCCTCCTTCTCGGCCAGACGCAAGAACCGCGACAGATCGTCCTTCACTTCAGAGAGCGCCGCTTTCTTCATGACGATTCACCCACCCTCGAGAACCATGCGTCGGCCTCGGCCTTTGCGACGATGGCCAGGACTTCGACCTTGCGCTGGATGACGTCATAGAAGACCCGGATGTCATCGACGCGCAAACGATACTGTGGCTTCGAGAGCCCCCTGAGCCGCTTGATGCGGCTCCTGGACTTCTTCGTCGGCTCGTGGCGAAGGTGGGTCTCGAGAGCCTTTCGCACCTGCGCCCGCCGACTCGAGTTAAGCCGCTTGAGGTCTTCGATCGCCTCTGGCGCAAGCTCGATTGCGTAGCGCATTCTGGCTACATCATGGCCAGAATTCCGCCGGACGTCAAGCCCTGGATTGCCGCCGGGGTCACCGCCGATCCGGCGCCCCGCCGATTCACCGATTTCCCCGGCACCGACCCGCGCGAACGGGCGGGAATGATATGGTCGGCTCATGCAGGATCTGACCACCGGATCGCTGACCCGGCATCTCCTCAAGACGACCGGGTTCATGCTGGTCACCATGGTCAGCCACACCCTCTACTTCCTGATCGACCTCTACTGGGTCGGGCGGCTGGGGAGCGAGGCGGTCGCCGCGGTGGCGATCAGCGGGAACCTGATGTTCATGGTGATGGCCGTGACCCAGATGCTGGCGGTGGGCACCACCACGCTGATCTCCCATGCGGTCGGCCGGAAGGACCGGACCCGGGCGCTGCTGGTCTTCAACCAGGCGCAGGTGCTCTCGGCGCTGGCCGGCGCGGTGTTCCTGGTCCTCGCCATGGCGGCACGCCCGCTCTACGCGCGGGCGATGAGCGCCGACGCGGCCACCGCGGCGCTCGCCTGCGACTATCTGTTCTGGTTCATCCCGGCCTCGGCGCTCCAGTTCGCGATGGTGTCCATGGCCGCGGCCCTGCGCGGCACAGGCAACTTCAAGCCCGGGATGATCGTCCAGACCGCCACCGTGTTCATCAACATGGCGCTGGCGCCGGTGCTCATCTTCGGCTGGGGCCCCGCGCCCCGGCTGGGCGTCGCCGGCGCGGCGCTGGCCACGTTCATCGCGGTCGCGATCGGCACCGCGTGGCTTTTGCTCTACTTCAGGCCCGCGGGCGCGTTCCTGCGCTTCGTGCCGGAGCACTGGCGGCCGCGCTTCGACCTGTGGCGCTCGCTGCTTGGGATCGGTCTGCCCGCCGGAGCGGAGTTCGGTCTGATGGCGGTCTACCTGATGATCATCTACACCGTCACCCGGCCGTTCGGCGCCGCCGCGCAGGCGGGGTTCGGCATCGGGATGCGGATCGTGCAGGCTGGGTTCATGCCGATCGTGGCGCTCGGCATCGCTGTGGCGCCGGTGGCCGGACAGAACTTCGGCGCCGGCCGTCACGAGCGCGTGCGCGAGACCTTCCGCGTTGCGACGTTCATGGCGGCCGGAGCGATGGCCGTCTTCGCGATCCTCTGCCACGTCGCGCCGGCGGCGCTGATCGGCGTGTTCTCGCGCGATCCCCGGGTCATCGCGGTCGGCGAGGAGTACCTGCGCATCGTGTCGTGGAACTTCGTGGCGTCGGGGGTCATCTTCGTGGCCTCGAGCACGTTCCAGGCGATCGGGAACACGGTCCCGGCGCTGGTCGCCTCGTTCGCCCGGATCCTGGTCGTCGCACTGCCGCTGTTCGCGCTCCAACGGGTGGCCGGTTTCGAGCTGGCCTGGATCTGGTACATCTCGGTGGGCGCGATCACGCTCCAACTGGGCTTAAGCCTGTGGCTGCTCCGTCGGGAGTTCAGGCTCCGATTGAGCGCCGCCTGACGGTGTCGCCCCCCTTGACGCACCCCGGCGCTGTGCTAGCGTCCCGCGCGTCATGAACACCCGGACGGTGATGACGAGCGAACCGGCCGCCACCGCCCTGGCGGCGGCCCGCGAGTGGCTGGCGCCGGTACGGAGCGCCTTCGGCTCCGAGTTCCTCGCCGCCTATCTCCACGGCAGCGTGCTGACCCAGGGCTTCGATGATCGCCGTTCCCGTGTGAACCTGCTCGTCGTCTCGCGCTCGCTCAACCTCGACATCCTCGACGCGGTGCGACAGGTGATCCCCGAGGACCGCAAGCCGCCGCACGTCTCGCCGCTCTTCCTCACGCAGCGCCAGATCGAGAAGTCGCTCGACGTATTCCCGATCGAGTGGATCGACATCAAGGAGCGCCATCTGCTGGTCGAGGGCCTCGACGTGCTCGGCGACTACGAGGTGCCGCGCAGCAACCTCAGGCTCCAGCTCGAGCAGGAGTTGCGCGAGAAGCTCATCACGCTCAGGCAGGCGTACCTCGCCAACGCCAGGCGTCCGGAGGTGCTGGAGGACGTGCTCAAGGCCGCCGCCAGCAGCTTTGCGACGCTGTGCCGCTCGCTGCTCCGGTTGCGCGGCGAATCACCTCCCGCCCAGACGGCGCAGGTCATCGAGCGGGTGGCCGACGTCTTTCAGCTTCAGGCCGAAGGGCTGCTGGCCGCGCACCTGGTGCGGTACGGCGAGCGCCACATCAAGGGCGCCGAGCTCATGGACCACTATCGGAAGCACCTGGTCGAGGTCGAGCGCCTGGTGAACACCATCGACGAGATGCGCGTTCCATGAGCGCCCGGCGCGCCACGGCGCGCCGCAGCGGCCTGGCTCCACACTCCATCCCCCTCCCGGGTCGTCACCGCGCGCGCCACCACCCGCTCCACGTCCTCGCGATCCTGCTCGTCGCGGCCGTGGCGTGGGTTCATGCCGCCGGCGCCCAGGATTCGGCGGGCACGGCGCCGGCGTTTCCGGCGCCTCCTCGGGACTCGGCGGCCGAGCCCGGCATCCCCGCGGCGGTGGGATTCGTCAACGATCACGCGGGCCGGCTGGATGAGCCGACGCGGGCGCGTCTCGAAGCGTTCCTCGACCAGGTCAAGCGGAAGACCGGCGCCGAGTTCGCGGTCCTTATCATGCCCACGACCGCGCCGTGGGAGCCGAGCGACTACAAGGTGCGCGTGTTCAAGCAATGGGGGCTCGGGCGCAAGGGCGAAGACGACGGGCTGCTCATGCTGGTCGCGATCGAGGAGCGCGAGGTGCGCTTCGAGACCGGCTACGGCCTGGAGGGCACGCTCCCCGACGGGCTCCAGTCGCGCATCTTCCGCCAGGAGATGGCGCCGCGCTTCCGCGAGGGCGACTGGGCGGGCGGCGTCACCGCGGGCGTGCTGGCGTGCGCGACCCGGATCGCCGCCGAGAAGGGCGTCACCCTGGAGTGGGATGGGCGCGAGCTTCGCTACCGTGGCGAACGCCAGAGTTCGATCCTGGCCCTCCTACCGATCCTCATCTTCGTCATCATCCTCATCATCGTGGCTCGGAACACCGGCGGTCATCGGGGCGGACGGTGGCGGCCAGGCGGCGGCTGGATGATCGGCCCCGGCGGGTTCGGCGGGGGCTCGTT
>JBKJXJ010000177.1:0-4616 GCA_046716125.1 Candidatus Eiseniibacteriota bacterium | reverse complement strand
TACACGAATCCCGACAGCTTCGTGGTCACGGTCGGTCCGGCGACGACCCGCTCGTTCGCCGATACCGCGACGGCGGGCGGCTGGATCACGTCCTTCACCTATCAGGACGTGGACGGCGACGCCACGTACGACGTGCCCGGGGACACCATCCTGGCCGTCACCAAGGTCACCGTCACCCCCGGGCCCGACATCCAGTACACCGGCAACAGCGGCTACGCGACCAACTTCGCCCCGGTCGGCGCCTACACGGTCACCGTCACGGCCCCCGATTCCTTCACCGCCACGACGCCGAACCCCGTGACGGGGTCGATGAGTGCCGGCGGGTCGGCCGCCTACAGTTTCGGATTCAGGAAGTCGGGAACGGGGAGCGTGCGCGGCAAGGTGTTCGTGGACAACGACCGCGACGGGACACTCGACTCCGGCGAGCTGGGGCTCGAAGGGGTCTATGTCGCCGTGACCCCGGACGCCGGGTCCACGGTTCTGGGATGGATGAACACCGACGTCAACGGGGACTTCAACATCAGCGCGCCCGAGCGCATGTCCCCGGCAGCGCCGTACTACATCATGACCATCGTCAAGTCGGGCTATTTCCCGACCAGCTCTACGAGCATCGGCCCGTTCTACCTGAACTCCGGCGAGGTCAAGACCGGGAACAACTTCGGCGAGGTCGGCTACCAGATCATCACGCTGACGGCCAGCCGGGTGTTGAGCCTCGCGAGCACCGACCTGATCGAGGCGGACTGGAACGGCACCCAGACGCAGAACGCCCGGGGCGACACCGACCTCATCCTGGGGGCCGACGCGACCGGCTCCGACCAGATCTCGACCTGGTTCAACGGCTACGACAACACGCCGATCTTCAACTCCACACCGACCCGCAGCTATACCGCGCAGTCGTCGGTGCTGAGCATCGCGGTGGACACGCTCGACAATAGCGCCACGTGGCGCCGGCGGCCCGATGTCGCCACCGGAACGCTCAACGCCGGCAGCGGCAACTTCTTCGTCTGGCTGAACCAGGACACCAACAACAACGAGGGCTACCTGCCAACGAGCGCCAATCTCGCCTACCGGACGCAGGACATGGGCGACGTCCAGTCGATCCTCACCTACCAGTGCGCGGGGGGCGCCATGCCCGACATCATCGTTGGCACGAAGTCCCCCACCGCGAACCAGGGCACGATCGAGGTGTGGGAGAACAGCGGTGCCGCGTCGCCGACCTTCACCCGCCGCGAGGTCTATCCACCCAACGGGCCCATCCCCGGCAACAAGCTGGGCGAGGTCACGGCGATGGCCCTCGCCGACTTCGACGGCGACGGGAAGAAGGACCTCGTGGTCGGCACACGCAACGGCTCCTACAGCGGCCAACTCCTGTTCTTCCGGCACGTGGGCAACGTCGACGGCGCCCGCTTCATCTACCAGTGCGGATACGACCTGGACCAGGACGCGGTCACGTCGCTGGTGTGCTTCGACATCGACGGGGACGGGAAGCAGGACACGATCGTCGGCACACAGCACAATCTGTCGCAGGGCAAGATCCAGCAGTGGGGGAACTACTACAACGGCGTGACGTGGAATTTCGTCAAGGACCGTGAAGTCAACGCTCCGGGCGTGGTCATGTCGCTGGCGAGCGGGGACTTCGGCGGCTCGGTCCGCTGGGACCTGGCGGTCGGATACCGCAACGATATGAGCACGTACGTGGGCGGCGTCCGCATCTACTTCTGCGATTCGGGCAAGGTCCCCTTGTCCGGCAATGACCCGTCGGGCGGCTCGGTCAGCAACATGGTGCCGGCGGTCACGATCGGAAACTACAACTACGGCATCAAGCCCGCGCTCCCGAGCCCGCCCTACCTGACCGATCTGGCGACCGGCGTCAAGATCACGGCGACCACCGGCGCGCTGGTGGTCTACATCCGATGAGGACTCCAGTCATGCCTCTCCCGCCCGTCATCCACCGCGACGAACGCGGGATCGCGCTGGTCATGGCGCTCCTCGTGCTCCTCGTCATCTCGCTCCTGTCGGTGACGCTCCTGATGACCGTCCACGTCGAGGGCAAGGTCTCGGCGCTCAGCACCCGCCAGATGCAGGCGCTCAGCCTCGCCGAGGCCGGCGTGGCCGAGGCCGTCTCGCTCATCCGCTCGGGGGACATCCCGACCAATACGAACCCCAGGCAGGTCGCCCAGATCTTCAATACGGCCGCCGGCAGCGTGCCGGTGCTCGGGACCGACTCGGTCGCCCTTCATACGCGGCAGCCGGCGGGCCAGTGGCTCAGCTACACGACCGCGGGCAAGGCGGACAGCACGCTGACCGTCCAATACAAGACGGATGCGGCGAAGTCGATCATCTACAAGTACGACCCGAGCAAGAACCCCGCGGTCCAGAAGGACACAGGCTTCCCGATCTTCGTCGTCACCAGCACGGGCCGGAAGGGGACCGCCCAGCGCCAGGTCATCGCCGAGTTCATTCAGAAGCCGATCGACGTGAACGCCAAGGCGGCCCTGGCGGCCGACGTGGGCATCGACTTCTCAGGAAACGCCGAGGTCTGCGGGTTCAACCACGACATCAACACGCCGGCCGGCACCCGCGGCCTGCCGAACTGTGACGACTACCATCTGGCGTCCGGCCACCTGACCGCGTCCTGGAGCAGCGGCACGATCACGAGCGGCGGATCGGCGAACCAGAACGGCTCTCCGGTGGCCAACAACCCCGGCCAGACCGGGTTCTACACCGGCCCCTGGGACGTGCTCAGCATGGGACAGGCCGAGTTCTTCTCGTGGGTCGGCGCCCCTACCAGGATTGAGCCCAACAACCCCCAGGGAATCTATTACCTCGACAACAATGGCTCCTCGCAGGACGCTTCCGGGATCTTCAATTTCAACGGCGGGACCGGCGAGGGCTTCCTCTACGTGGACGGCGACCTCGCCATCAATGGCAACTTCATCTTCCGCGGCCTCGTCTACATCGAGGGCGACCTTAAGATCAACGGAACCTTCTGGCTCCTTGGCTCGATCATCGCCAAGGGCAGGAGTCGGATCAAGTGTGCCAACGGCACCGGCACGATCCTCTTCAGCGAGGAGGCGATCGCGCAGACCATCTCCAAGTACGGCGGCCAGTTCGTGACGCTCTCCTGGCGCGAGACCAAGCCGTACTGAGCGGATTCGCCCCTCTTCGCCGCGTCGCTTGACGCCGCCTTCGGCCCCGTGGCATCGTGCAGGGCCTTGAAGCCAAGGCTGTGACGGGGACGAGTACGCGTGTGGAGCGCATCTGAGCGAGCCGGGGACGGTGAGAGCCCGGCGCCGACCCGCGCGCGGAAGATCACCCCCGAGCCGCCGACCGAAACGGCACGCCGCACCGGGCGCCCAGGCTTCGCGGGAGTGCCAGGCCCGGCGCTCGTGCCGGAGTAGATTCGGACGGACGCCCCCCGAGAGCGGGCCGGAGTCGGCGGCTGTGATGCCGTGCTCCCAAGGAGGCGGCGCCCCGCATGGACGCCGCGAAGTTGGGTGGTACCGCGACCTCGTCGCCCCAACGGTGAACACCGTCGGGGCGTTTTCGTTTTTCGTCGCAGGGTCGTGAGGAGGGATCGATGGCCGGATACCGCGACACGTTGAACCTGCCGCGCACCGAGTTCCCGATGAAAGCGGAGCTGCCACGTCGCGAGCCCGAGCGGCTCGCGTGGTGGGCCGAGCGCGGCCTCCACGCGAAGCTGCGCGCCGCCCGGCAGGGACGTCCGGTGTTCCTCCTGCACGATGGGCCGCCCTATTCGAACGGTCACCTTCACATGGGCACCGCTTCCAACAAGGTGTGGAAGGACGCGGTGGTCCGGAGCGCCTCGCTTCTGGGCTTCGATTCGCCCTACCTGCCGGGCTGGGACACCCACGGCATGCCGATCGAGACCCAGGTGAGCCAGGAGTTCCGCAATCAGGGCCAGCAGCCGGACCGCGTCGTCCTGCGCAAGCGGTGCCGGGCGTATGCGGCCGAGTGGGTGGAGATCCAGCGCGGCGAGTTCGAGCGGCTCGGGATCTGGGGCCAGTGGGATCGACCCTACCTGACGATGGACGCCGCCTTCGAGGCCGAGATCCTCGAGACCTTCGCATCGCTCGCGGCCGGCGGCTACGTCCAGCGGGGTTTGCGCTCCATCCACTGGTGTCCGACCGATCGCACGGCGCTGGCCGAAGCCGAGATCGAATACCAGGACGACCCCTCCCCCTCCATCGTCGTGGCGTTCCCGCTGCGGCGCGATCCGAAGAGCGTGCTGGGCGGCCCCGCCGAGGCGCTGGCGTGGACCACGACCCCGTGGACCTTGCCCGCGAACCGCGGCCTGATGGTCGATCCGGCGGCCGACTACGTCGTCGCGGAGTGCGACGGACGGAGGTTCCTGCTCGCCGCTCGGCGACTCGCCGCGGTCGCCGAGCGGGCGGGCTGGAAGACGCACACAGCGGGAGCCCCGATCAAGGGGCGGGATCTCGTGGGGCTGGTATTCGAGGCCCCCTGGGGCAACGACTCCCCGATCGTGGACGGCACGCCGTTCGTCAGCATGGAGGACGGGACCGGCATGGTCCACACCGCTCCCGGTCACGGCAAGGAGGACTTCACCGTCGGGCAGCGCGCCGGGCTCGAGG
>JBKJXJ010000176.1:0-11941 GCA_046716125.1 Candidatus Eiseniibacteriota bacterium | reverse complement strand
AGCCTTGCGCAACACACCCCGATCGACCCGACGCTCCCTCGCCGCGCTCGCGGAGCGCGCCCCATGGGCGTCCATCGCCCTCGCGACCCTCGTGCTCACGCTGTCCCCCGGATGGCTCCCGGACCGCGTGGCGTCCACGTCAGGTGGTCTTGCCGACGCGCAGGCCGCCCCGGACGTCATGTCACCTGCCGCGATCGTCGACCTCAGGAGCGGCGGTCTTTACCATGTGGTGGATCGCTCGCATCCACTGGCGAGCGACACGGGGCCGGGCACCGAGGCGGTGCCGTGGCGGACCATCCTGCACGCCGTCAAGACCGCGCAGGCGGGGGAGACCGTCCTCATCAAGCGCGGGACCTATCCCGAGCAGGAGAGCGGCAAGGTCTCGGTGGCGTATTCCGGCACTGCGGGGAGCCCCATCACCTTCACCGCCTATCCCGGCGACGAACGCCAGGTCATCATCACCGGGGCCATGTTCCGTATCGCCGGAAGGAGCCACGTCGTCGTGCGCGGGCTCAAGGTGACCGGCGTGACCCTCCCCACGTCGCCGCGGGGCTTCTCGATCGAGGGCCCCGGCACCGGCATCACGCTCTCCGGCAATGAGACCTATGACACGCATTCCTCCGGGATCGGCGTCTGGGGCATCCCGTGGAGCGCGGATCCCACCGACTACCAGCATCTGTTCAACATCGTCATCGAGAACAACCTCATCCGTCGGGCCTGCAACGGCGGCTACGACGAGTGCATCACGGTCGCCAACGGCGTGAACAACGTCATCGTCCGCAACAACGAGATCACCGAGTCGGCCGATACGACTCTCGGCGGCGAGGGCATCGACTTCAAGGAGGGGGTCTTCGGCGGTGAGATCTCCGGCAACTACGTGCACGACATCTTCAAGGTCGGCATCTACCTGGATGCCGCCGGCGTGGGGATCGGCCTGGGCGGTGTGGAGGGCATCGATATCTTCGGCAACACGGTCCGCAACATCACCGCCGGTGAGGGCATCGAGCTCAGCACCGAGGGGCCCGGAAACCTGAGGAACATCCGCGTCTTCAACAACGTGGTCCAGGGCGTCAACAAGAACGGCCTGCTTCTCTACGCCCATCCCGCCGGCACGGGGACCGCGACCGACATCACGTTCATCAACAACACCGCGTACAACAACACGCGGTATGGGGTGCGGATCGACTGGCCGTCCACACGCGCGAGCGGCATCCTGGTGCGCAACAACATCGCCTACCTGAGCGGATACGGGAACTGGAGCGTGGCCAGCGGTTCCGCAACGTCGGCGGACCACAACCTCTGGGGTGTGGACCCGTTGTTCGTGGACGGCGCGGGGGGCAACTTCCGGTTGCGTGCGGGCTCGCCGGCCGCGAACGCCGGTTCGCCTACCGGGGCGCCGGCGGTGGATTTCGCGGGCGTCGCGCGGCCGCAGGGCGCCGGGTTCGATATCGGAGCCTTCGAGCGCCAGCCCTGAGCGCCCGATCGAGCCCCCGAGCGCCGAGAGCTCGAAGGCAGGCTCCCGTTAAATTTTCGGGCGCGTCCTTGTAGGAACCTCCAGGCCCAGCGCTGCATGGCGCGTACAAGCGTAGTGGTCGCTTGTGGTTGTGTGGGGCATGGGTATTGCTCTGCCTGGATCAGCGGCCGCAAACAACTGGGTTCAGTTCTCGAAAGGAGCCTGAAGATGTCTATTCTATGGGCGGTCATCATCGGTCTACTGGTCGGATTGGTCGCTAAGTTCCTGATGCCGGGCAGGGATCCGGGGGGCTTCATCCTCACCACGCTCATCGGTATCGCCGGCGCTGTGATCGCCAACTTCATTGGCCGCAGCATGGGGTGGTATCAGGAAGGCAACACGGCGGGATTTGTCGCTTCAGTCCTGGGCGCCATGCTCCTGCTCATGATCTACCGGCTGGTATGGCGGCCGCGATTGACCACCGGACACGCGCGGTAGTCAGCGGCGCCTGGGTTCACAGGAAGCGGATTCCGAGCGCGCGAGGGACACCTTGCGCACTCGGAAGTACCGCGGCAGGGGGCGGTAACGGCCCCGCTGCGTAACTCCTTGTCAGGCCGGGGGTATCCGCATAGCCTTGTGGCATGCGCCCCCGCCCCGGCCACCTCCTGATCCCGGCGTCCCTCCTCGCCTGGGCGCTGGTGGGTCCGGCCCACGCGGGGCCTTCGCTGACGCGTACCTTCGAGATCGGTCCGGGGCCGCAGTCGGCCACGGTGCAGCTGGAGATCCCGGTCGACCAGGTGGTCGCGGGGGCCCGGGTCATCGCGATCGAGTGCGCGGTGGACGGCGCGCGCGCGACACAGGGCGTGACGGCCCGGGTGGGGTATCAGGGCTTCGAACGCGGGCGCCACGTGGCGTTTCTCGATCTGCCGGAGGGGCGGGGGCTCCCCCCAGGACATGAGGGGCACGCGGCGCGACTGACCGTGCAGCTCGAGCTCGAGGCCTCCGCCGCCCGTCCGGTCGCGCGCGAGCGCGCTGTCCCTGAGTTCTGGGAGGGTGGCGGCCGGCCGACGAGTGCGATGCCACGCTCGTCGGAGGTGGTCCGCGCGACTGAGGGATTCGCCCCCGGCTCAGGGCCGGCGTTCCGCCCCGGCGGCGCCCAGCCGTTCAAACCCACCCAGGTGCCGTCGCTGCTCGGCAGCCCGGTCGCCTACGTGATCGTCACCACCGACGCTCTGGTCGAGGCGTTCCAGCCCCTCGCCGACTGGAAGACGGCGAGCGGCGTGCCCGCCGCGATCCGCACGCTCCGCTTCATCCGGGAGCAATACCCGGCGGCGGCGGACGACCCCGAGCGCATCCGGCGGTTCCTCCAGGATGCCTACGCCCGCTGGGGCACCCGCTGGGTGCTGCTCGGCGGCGATACCGAGATCCTCCCACCCCGGTACGGGCACCTCCTGTTCCCCACCGACTCCCAGATCCCCACGGACCTCTACTTCTCGTGTCTCGACGGCAACTGGAACGCGGACGGCGACAGCACATTCGGCGACGGGTTCGTGAGCCCGAGCAACCGGGGCGACGACGCGGACCTGATGCCCGAAGTGTGGGTGGGTCGGGCGCCGGTGGTGACGCCGGCCGACGCCGAGCTGTTCGTGCGCAAATCGCTCACCTACCAGACGACGCCGGTCTCCGACTACATGGAGAACGTCCTGTTCTTCGCCGAGGTGATCCTCCCGCAGAGTTGGAGCCCGGGGCAGTCCGTGTTCTTCGATGGCGCCGAACTCGTGGAACGCGACGAGCTGCCGATCCTCGACACCGCGCCGAACATCCACGTGGCGCGCATGTACCAGAACTACACGGACCCGCGGTGGCGGCCCGGTTCGGTCCCGGAGTCGCGGGCCGCGGTCCTTGACTCGCTCGGGGTGGGCTACAACCTCGCGGTGCACGTGGGGCATGGCTACCGGGAGGTGATGTCGTGCGGCGACGAGAACATCACCAACCTCGACGTGCACGGGCTGACCAATGGCGATCGGCTGATGAATGTCCTGGCGATCGACTGCACGTCGGCCGCGATCGACTTCGCATCCATCGGCGAGGGGCTGCTGCGGGCCCCCGCGGGGGGGGCCGTGACCACGGTCGGCTCCACCACCCTCGACTATCCGACGGCGACGCGTGGGTACCAGAAGGAGTACTTCAAACTCCTCTACCAGCAGGGCGTCACCGCGGTCGGCGAAGCGCAGGGCCGCCAGAAGCTGCCGTTCGTCAGCGGTGCCATCGTCGACGGGGTCCAGCGTCTCACCCAGTTCTCGTTCCTGCTGCTCGGCGACCCCGAACTGCACATCTTCACCGCGCGTCCCCGCGAGCTGACGGTCGTGGCGCCGGACTCGATCACGGCCGGGAACTGGGCACTCGCGGTCTCGGTCTCGGAGACCGGTGTGCCGCTGGCCGGGGCGCGGGTCACGGCGTGGATGCCGGGCCACGAGTACCGCACCGGGCTCACCGACGGCGCCGGCAACCTGACCCTGGGGTTCCTCCCCGACACGGTCGGTCCGTGCTCGCTTACCGTGACGGCGTTCAACGCGCGGCCGTGGCGGGGAACGCTGCGCGTGGTGCCGGGGGCGCCCGCCGCGCTCCAGGCCCTGGCCCCTGTGGTCCTGGACGACATGCTCGCGGGCCGGATCGGCGATAACGACGGAGTGCCCGAGGCCGGCGAGCGCGTGGATCTGTTGCCGGCGGTGCGGAACGCGGGCGGCACCGGGGCGACCACGGTCATCGGCACGCTGGGCACGACCGATCCCTGGGTCACCATCACCGGCCCCAGCGCCGACTATGGCGCGATCGGACCGGCCGCGACCGTTTCGCCGGCCACCGGGTTCGCGATCACGATCGCTCACGACTGCCCGGATCAGCGCGAGGTGGAGTTCAGCCTCGACCTGAGCGGCGACGGCGGACTCCTCCAATCCCAGACCTTCCGCGTGCTCGTACGCTCGCCCGAGCTGGTGCACGTCGGACACGCCGAGACCGAGCAGGGCGGCAACAACGACGGCCGCCCGCAGCCCGGGGAGATCGTCAGCTACTCGTTCCGCCTGAAGAACGTGGGCACCGCGGTCGCCCATGCGCTGACCGGGACGCTGCGGAATCTCGACGGTCTGGCGACGGTGCTCGACTCGACCTTCGTGGTGAGCGAACTGGCGGCCGGCGCGGAGGCGAGCACCACGCCCGTGAGGTTCGTGCCCGCGAGCGCCGACGCCAGGCTCCAGCTCACGATCGAGGACGCCACCGGTCCGCGGCTGACTCAGACGCTGGATCTCGGCTATCCGGAGCCGGTCATCACGCTCGCTGCGAGCGGGGGGGCCGGTCGGATCATGCTGACGTGGGCTCGGGGTGCTGCGCCAGACCTCGCGGGCTACCACATCCTTCGCGCCACCGATCCCGCGGGGCCGTTCGTGAAGCTCGCGCCGCTCCCGCTTGGGAGGACCTCGAGCTGGTCCGACCCTGCGGTGGCGCCGCTCACGGACTACCATTACAAGGTGACGGCGGTGGACAGCTCGGGCAACGAATCGATCGCCGCGGGTCCGGTCTCCGCCATCAGCGGTCCGGCCGAGCACGCCGGCTTCCCGCTGTTCACGCGCGAAACCTCGCATACCCCTGTGACACTGGCGCTGCCCTCGCCAGGCGGCGGGCAGGACCTCCTGGTCGGGGGCGGCGTGCTCCATATGTTCCATCCAGACGGCACCGCGCCGGTGGATGCCGATGGCTCGGGCGCCACGCCGGGCGACTACAGCACGCTCGGGAACTATTTCCAGGGCGGCGGCTCCATCGCCGACCTTGATGCGGATGGCGGGCGTGACGTCGTGGGCGCGGCGTGGAACTCGCAACAGCTGTTCGCCTTCGACGCGCAGGGTGCCTTGCGCTCCGGATTCCCGGTCTCGGTGCCGAGCCCGATGTGGTCGAGCGTGGCGATCGGCGATCTCGATCTCGATGGCAATTCCGAGATGGTGTTCGCGTCGCTCGGCGGCAAGCTCTACGTGTTCCGCAGCACCGGCGCCGAGTGGCTCGACGGCGACGGCGATCCCGGGACGATCGGCGTATTCAAGCCCCTCGGAGGCTCGTACAACCCCGGCACGCCCGCGCTCGTGGATCTCGATGGCGATGGGAAGCTCGAGATCATGTACGCCGGGATAGACGGGTTCCTGAACGCGTGGAAGCGGGACGGGACGAACATGCCGGGCTTCCCGGTCGCCATGAGCACCGGGAGCTTCGGCTCCGTGGCGATCGGGCGACTCGACGGTCCTGGGGGGCCGCTCTCGATCGTCGTGCCGGTCGCGGACAACTCGATCGCCGTGAAGCTCGAGGACGGATCGAACCGCCCGGGCTTCCCCAAGCTCCTTCCGATCACCGCCAGCGGCCGCTCGCCTGCGCCGGCGCTTGCCGACATGAACGCCGACGGTTTCCTGGACATCGTGGCGGCCTCCACCAACGGGCGCATCTACGTGTTCGATCGCAACGGGGTGCTGCTGCCGCCCTGGTCGTCGGCATCGCGATATTCCGTGCTGACCACCGAGGCCACGGTGGCGAGCCCGGTGGTGGCCGACATCAACGGCGACGGGCTCCCGGACGTCGTGGTCGGGGATGAGACCGGATCGCTCGCGGCCTTGAGCGGTGCGACCGGCACGATGCTGCCGGGATTCCCGATTCCGCTAGCCGCCGAAGTCTGGGGCACCCCGGCGCTCTGCGACTGTGACGGCGATGGCCTGAGCGAGATCGTCGCCGTCGACTTTGGCGGCACGGTGCACATGTGGGACTACGACTTCCCGTTCTCGCCCGCAGGCCCCGCGCCGTGGCCGCAGTTCATGCACGACGCCCGGCGCACCGGCACGAGCGAGCCCTCGAACGTGGTCGGCATCGGGCCGGAGGTCGCCGCGGCACCGCGCGCGCTCGAGCTGGCCGCGCCGCATCCCAATCCTGCCCGCGATGCGGTGCGGTTCGGCTTCGGAGTGCCGACCGATCAGGCCGGCGCCGCGCTCGAGCTGGCGATCTACGATCTGGCCGGCCGCCGCGTGCGCACGCTCGCCCACGGCCCGGCGCTCGCCGGTCGCGGGGAGGCGCGATGGGACATGCGCGACGCGCGCGGGGGCCGCACGCCGGCGGGCGTGTTCCTGGTGCGGATGACGCTCGGGGGGCGGACCCTCACGCGCAAGGTGGTCGTGCTGCCGTAGGGCGACCCATCCGTCAAGACGCTGTAAAGCCCGGCCCTGAGTCCTTCTCGATTGCCGCTTGAGGGGTTGAAAGTTTGGGTCAGACGCAGGATGATGCAGGCGAATCGCTCCCTGCCCTCGGCGGGTTCGTCCCGCTTGGAGGACCTCGATCATGAAGCGTCTCCACCTGCTCCCCCTGTCGGCCGCCGTGCTGGCCATGGGACTGTCCGTCCCGTTGCCCCCCGAGGCCGGTGCCAAGTCCGAAGGACACGGCAAGCATGGCCGTGGCAAATCGTCCGAAACCCGCGGGAGCCACTCGGACAAACGGGAGTCTTTTCGCGGCAGAGATCATCGTTCGTCCGACGAAAGGGCCTACGCGGATCGCGGGGGCGATCGCGAGCGTTCGAACCGGCGTGGCTCAGGGGATCGGGCTCCCCAATGGCGTGGCTCGGACTCGCGTGACGGTGCTCGCTCGCGCCGCTCCGACTCGCGCGGCGATGTCCGCTACCGCGAACAACGGGGAGACCAGCGGGCCGATGCGCGCTGGCGCGATTCGGGCAGGCGGTACGACGCGCCCTCGTCTCGCTCGCGGGCCCGCTACCGGGACGACGGTCCGAGCTATTCGAGCCACCGGTCGCGGACCCGCTACCGGGACGACGGTCCGATCTATTCCAACTACCGCCCGCGGTCTTACTACGGCGGGTCGTTCCACCGTCCCCGATTCGCATCCTGCAGCGGGATCTCGATCGGCCTCGTGATCGCCTCGGTACCATCGTACGGATACCGTTACTACGATCCTTACTGCGAGCGGGGATTCAGAAACCTCGATGTGTACTACGACCACTGCCATGACCACGGTCACCCGGACGCGATCCTGGTACTGGAGCTCGAATCAGGCTATCCGATCGCGACCTGTGCCTGGGGGGGCGGGAGCTGGGTGGTCGACGACTGCTACTAGAGGAATAACGCGACATTGGCGCGCCCGCCCGCGCCGCGTGCCTCGGCGCCGCCGGTGAGCGCAATGCTCCCGGCGGCGCAATCGGGACGCACCCCGGACGCGCATCCAGCCTGACGAACGAATCCTAGCGGTAGAGGCTCTTGACGCGGCCCCACGACGCGGGCTTCACCGGCGTCGGCTCCTCGCCGGTCGCGTTGAAATTGTTGAACGCGAGGCCGATGCCGTCGTGCTTGCTGCCGATGAAGTCGATCGTGATGCGGGCGATGCCCGGAGTGCCGAAGAAGTTGAACGTCCACGGCTTCCCGTCGAGCTCGGTGTTCGCGCAGCCGCTGTCCTGCGTGCTGAGGGGAGAGTCGATCGTGGCGAGCAGCGTCCCGCCCGAATTGAATGCCCGCACCCGGTACTGCTCGGTGCCCTGGGAAACCCCGTCGATGTCCCAGATCTCTCCCGAAGCGGCGCTCACCACTCCGCCGGAGTAGTCGATGATCAGCACGCCGAAATCCGCGCCCGGGGTCGACCGCAGGAAGAATCCCCCCAGTTGCAACCCGTACCCCGTGGCCGCAGCGTCCCTGCCGTTGCATGCCAGGAAGCCATCGAGGACATCGGGGCCACTGCGCTCGAAGAAAGCGGTGGATTCCGGGATCCCATTCAAATCGCCGTCAACGCCGAACGTGATGCTCAACGGCCCGACGGTGTAGGCGGACGCGAGCCCCAGCGCCGCGTCATCCGTCGAGGGCGTCCCGGTCGGATCGTTCTCGAAGGTGATGATCTGGGCCGACAGCGGCGTCACGCAGAGGGTGCTCAGGGCAAGTGTGGAGAGTAGCTGTCGAATCATGGGCGGGCCTCTGATTGGATGGGGCGGATCGGGCTGCTGAGGCGGTCGCAACTGACACGGCGACCTCAAGCGGGAAGAATATCATCGGATCGGGCGGCCGACCTCCGGGTTTTTGTAGAAACGCGCCGTGCCCGTGGTACATCCCGGTCGAGACACGATGGATTTTTGCGATGGCATGCGAGACGTCGATGTTTACCAACGACATACCACCGGTCCAGCGCAGCCATCAGACGGCCCCGGTGGCACGTGAGATGCAAGCCGAGCCTGCCTGATGGGCTGCGGCTTCGACCGCTCCGAGGACAGAGGCAAGCGTATGCCGAAGAGGAAATCATAGAGCCCGCGCGCAAGGCGGAGCATGCGTAGACGCCCGGGCATGCGATCCAGGTCGGGGGCAACCCGATCGCCATGGATGCGCGAGCCTGCTCCGACGCCCGAGGGCCGGCTCGCTCACGATTGCCGCACCGAGGTGTGCGTCATCGGCGCAGGGATCTCGGGCCTCATGACCGCCTACCTCGCTTCGCGCGAGGGACGAAGGGTCGTGGTGGTCGACCGCGGGATGATCGGTGATGGGGAGACGGCCCGGACGACCGCACACCTCACGTGCATCCTCGATCGGAGGTACTACGAGCTCGAAGACCTTCACGGCAGGGGCGGGGCGCGGCTGGCGGCACGGAGCCACGTGGCGGCGATGGCACGGATGGAGGCGATCATCCGGAAGGAAGGCATCCGATGCGGGTTCGAACGCGTGAGCGCCTATTTGTTCGAGCCGCGTGGTGCGCCGACCGGTGAGCTCGAGCGCGAGTTCGCGGCGGCGCGCCGTGCCGGCGTTCGCAATCTCAAATGGAGCACGCGGGTCCCCCTCAAAGGGTTCGATACCGGCCGCTGCCTGCACCTTCCGAATCAGGCGCAACTGCACCCCTTGCGCCTGCTCCATGGCCTCGTCACCGCCATCCGCCGAAACGGCGGGCGGGTCGTCGCGCGCGCGAACGCCTCGCATATCGAATCCGGCCGGCCGGGCAATGTCGTGCTCGAGGATGGGCCCACGATCGAGGCGGACGAGATCGTCGTGGCGACGAATGCCCCCGTTCACTCGCGGCTCGCCATGCATGCCCGGCAGGACCCCTATCGCACGTACGCCATCGGCGTGGACGTCCCCAGGGGTTCGGTGAAGCGCATGCTCTGCTATGACACCGTGAAGCCGTATCACTACGTACGATTGGAGCGCGGTCTCGGGCCGCTCCAGGCCGCCGACCTGCTGATCGTGGGGGGAGAGGATCATCCGACCGGCGGATCGGACGACGCGGAGAAGCGCTGGAGGGCATTGGAGCGCTGGACGCGGGCGCGGTTCCCGATGAGCGGACGGATCGCCTATCGATGGTCTGGACAGGTGTTCGAGCCCCACGACGGCCTGGCCTGCATCGGCCGGGATCGCGGGACATCCCACCTCTCGATCATCACAGGGGGGTCCGGTTCGGGGATGACATACGGGATGATCGGGGCGATGATCCTCACGGACCTCTGGAGCGGGCGCAAGAATCCCTGGGCCGAACTCTATGACCCTGCGAGGACGATTCGAAAGGGCATGCGCGAGACTCGTGCTTCCGCGGACGAGCCTGGTGCCGCCGCCGATGCCGAGCAGGCGGCGCCGCGATCCGCCGCCACGATCCGCCGAGGTGAGGGTGCGATCCTGCGCAGGTCCGGCCACGCGTATGCGACCTACCGGGACCATGCGGGAACCTTGCACCGTCATTCGGCCAAGTGCACCCATCTGGGTTGCCCGGTGATATGGAACTCGGCCGAGAAGACCTGGGACTGTGTCTGCCATGGATCGCGCTTCGACGCGCGCGGGGGCGCGGTCTGCGGGCCGGCGATCGAGGACCTCAGGGCCATCGCCAGACACCGGCGGGGCAGGTAGCGAATTGCGGAACCGAGCGCTCGAGAAATAACGAAGTGACGCAGGCGTTGGGACGGGCAGTGAACCGGAGACGGCTTGTGATGGCGGAGAACCACTCCGATGGGTTCGTGAAGAGATCGCAAACGTACGATCGATATCACGGCTCTTATATGCCGGCCAGAAGCATCACCTGTGAGTCAAACCTCACCGCGCCTGCGTCCGCTTCGTGAATCCGTGATGTCGAGTGGCTGGCCACCGCCGGCTGTCAAACCCCCAGCGGCTCCGAGACCGTGCGAACCACCCCGGCCGTCATCTTCTCGGAGGCATGCTTGGCGACGTCAGCTTGCGAGACCATCCCGCAGCATCCACCACGCGCGTCCACCACCGGGACTCGCCGGACCTTCCGGGACTCCAGAGTCTTGCAACAGTCCTCGACGCTGGTGTCCGGCGTAACGGTCACGGCGGGACTCGTCATCACGTCCCGGGCCGTCATGCCGGTCGGGTTCTTCCCCTGCGCGATCGCCCGGATGACGATGTCCCGATCGGTGACGACACCCAACGGCCTCATCGAGTCCTGACTCTCGACCACGGGGATCTCCCCGCAGTCACGGTCCACCATCAGGCGCGCCACATCCGAAAGGCTGCTCTCCGGCGTACAGCAGGCCGGGTTCCTGGTCATGATGTCCTTGACCTTCATGATTCCTCCGTGCGTTTCGCCGAGCATTGCGGTTCAGGGTGCGTGCCGCGGACTGCGGCAATATCGTCCATCGGCACGAATGTCGCCTAGGCCAGAACAGCGGAGCAGCCGCCCGCCACGATGCGCATGCAGCACGGGTCGAGCCATGAGGGAGACCTCTGAAACCACGCGATGGACTGGCTCCAATCCCGCTCGAAGAGAGGGGTTACGAGTCAGGCGGCAGATCGGAGGCAGACGTCCGATGGGGGCTGGGGGCAAGAAGAAGTTACAAGCCGAAGCGCTCCTTACACCCTGGCCGGGTGAGACTCGCGATGGGATTCCGGCAACGGCCGAGAGCGCCCAGGTCCCGATGCGGGTGCTCGTTGCCGCCCTGGTGCTTCTCATGGCGGCATGCACCCCGACGACGAAGTCGGGAACCACGTCTGGAACCACGGAGACCGAGGTCCCTGCGCCCGCATTCCCGATCCGGACAGACAGCACCCATTACGTGCTTCAGCCCGACCCGTTCGGGCACGTGACGACGATCATCGCGACCTTCACCGCGCCCAAGGACACGACCGTCCACATCATCCACTGCAATGGAGCGATCTCCTGGGGACTCCAGCGGCTCGTGGAGGGCCGCTGGGTGGATGCGTGGGTGGCGACCACGAACGGCTGCCTGTCCCCACCCTTCGTGGTGACGGCCGGCGGCGTCCGGACGGACACGCTCGGGCTCATCTCGCGCAGCGACGTTCCGCTGACCGGGTCCATCCAGCACCATGTCGAGCCGGGGACGTACCGGGTCGTCTGGTACAACGTCGTCACGTCATTCGACCTGGAAGCCCGACACTTAGGCCCTGAACTCTCGCTCGAGCAGCGTGTCTCGGGTCCGATCTCGATCGAGATGGCCGCGGCCGGAGCACGGTGATGCCG
>JBKJXJ010000175.1:0-5149 GCA_046716125.1 Candidatus Eiseniibacteriota bacterium | reverse complement strand
GCCGCATGCCGAGCGCGGTCGGCTACCAGCCCACGCTATCGACCGAGATGGGGGCGCTCCAGGAGCGGATCACGACGACCCGCAAGGGCTCGATCACCTCGGTGCAGGCGATCTACGTGCCGGCCGACGACCTGACCGACCCCGCACCCGCGACCGCGTTCTCGCACCTGGACGCCACCACCGTGCTCGAGCGCTCGATCGCCGAGCTCGGCATCTACCCGGCGGTCGATCCGCTCGCCTCGACCTCGCGCATCCTCGACCCGGCGATCGTGGGCGAGGAGCACTACGAGGTCGCGCGCAGCGTGCAGCGGATCCTGCAGCGCTACAAGGACCTCGAGGACATCATCGCGATCCTCGGGATGGACGAGCTGTCCGAGGACGACAAGATCACGGTGTCGCGCGCGCGCAAGATCCAGCGGTTCCTGTCGCAGCCGTTCTTCGTGGCCGAGGCGTTCACCGGCACGCCCGGCAAGTACGTCAAGCTCCCGGACACGATCAAGGGATTCAAGATGATCGTGGACGGCCAGTTCGACGAGTTGCCCGAGCAGGCGTTCTACATGCGCGGCGGCATCGAAGAGGCCATCGAGGCGGCCGAGAAGATGGCCGCGGTGGTCTAGCGATGTCGGCCACGTTCCACCTCAGCATCCTCACCCCCGAGCACAGCGTGTTCGAGGGCCAGGTGGAGTACGTCCAGGTCCCGGGGATCGCAGGCTACCTCGGGGTGCTCGCGCATCACGCGGCGCTGGTGACCGGGCTCGCCCAGGGCACGCTCACCGTGCGGGTGGCGAGTGGTGAGACCCAGCGCTGGGAGGTGAGCGGCGGGTTCTTCGAGGTGAGCAACAACCGCGCGACGGTGCTGGCGGATGGCGTGGAGGCGGGGAAGGCGAAGACGTAGGGGGCCGGGGTCTATGACGTCGAGACGGGCGCGGCCCACAGGCTCCGCGCCCGTTCGCATGCGGGTCGCGGAGTGACGCCGCCGGGTGTCGTGGCGCCGGCGCTGCGGGCCCGCCGGCGACGCTGGGCGGAGCTGCTGCGGCGCGTGATCCAGGTGGAGGTCGAGACCTGTCCACGTTGTGGTGGGGCGATGAAGATCGTCGCGTTCGTCACTGAGCCCGCGGTCGTGCGGCGCATCCTCGCGCACCTCGAGCGGCGCGGGGTCGAGGCGCGCGCCGGACCCTGGGCGGGAGTGGGGGCTGCGCCGAGGTGACACCCGCGCTACGGCAGCGGCGGGAGCACGCTCCGGTCAGGCCCCCGCAGGGGCATCGCGCCCACGAGACTCCGCGGGGGTGGCGCAGCGAGTGCGGATGGGCGGCTCACCAGGCAGATAAGCCCTGCGTATCGCCCCCCTGTTCGTTTTCACGGACACCGACGTACTAGAAGGAGAGTCCGCGGCATCGCCGGAGCGGTCCTTTCAGCAGATGAGGCGCGAGCACCGGCTGAGTTGAAGGAACCAAGGGCATTTCAACGTGATAGATTGCCGCGGCCATCAGAGGAGATCGAGCAACGACCGCCCCCGCCTGAGGCTCGAACCACATCATCCTCCCCCAGGGCGCTCGCCCGCGGAGCGAGGATGTCGGTTGCCGCGAGAGGAGATGTGCTCATGAGATCGCTTGCCTCGTTATTCGACCCCGCCGCATCCCCCAGCGAACGGCCACCCCGATCACGCAGCATCATCCGATGTCACGGGTTCTCCGCTGCACGGCCGATGGCGCCGAGCAGCGGCTTCCGCCTGCAATCACGGAGCCGTGGCGGCGGTCGTGGTTGCCTCGCCGCGCTCGCCCTGGTGATGGCGCTATTGATGACGTTCTCCGGCGCCTCTCGCGAGTCTCGTCGGGCGGGCGTGCTCGGGGCCCTGCCGCCCGATGTGCCGGCAGACTGGTGGGGCGCGGCTCGGCAGGAAATCGCGCGTTCGGAGTACCGCATCACGGTGCAGCACCCTGCCGGGCCGACGGATGTCTCCGCGTATGGCGCGCCCAACCGGGCGCAGAACTTCCGCACCTTCTTCACCGTGGACGGCATTCACGTGATTCCGCGTACCCCTCATCAGGATCAGGCGCCGGCATGGGAGTGGCGGCTGGCCCTGGCGGGCTGGGGTCGGGAAGGCGCCACGGCGAGGCCCTCGTTGCCACCGCCCCAGCTCAGGATGGAGGGCAACCGGGTCGAGTACCAGCGGGGCGACCTCACCGAGTGGTACGTGAACGATGCGCGCGGGCTGGAGCAGGGATTCACGATCGAGCGACGGCCCGAGGCGAAGCGGACAGGGCATGCGTCCGCCGCGCGCGGACGGCTGCGCGTGGAGCTTGCGGTCGGCGGCAACCTGACCACCGCGCTGGCGAAGGACGGACAAGCGGTGGACTTCATCGCTCCGGGCGGAGCTCGGGCGATCCGGTTCGACCACTTGAAGGTCGTGGACGCCCGCCAGCGCGTGCTCAGGGCCGCATTCGAGTCCGGCTCCGACGAGCCCGGTGAGGAGCTCCTGGCCATCGTGGTGGACGATCGCGATGCGACCTATCCGATCATTATCGACCCGCTGGCCACGAGCCCCGCCTGGAATGCCGAGAGCAACAACGACATCTCCGAGTTCGGCTTCTCGGTGGGGACGGCGGGGGACGTGAACGGCGACGGGTTCAGCGATGTGATCGTCGGCGCGTTTCTCTTCGACAACGGGCAGGCCGGCGAGGGGCGGGCGTTCGTCTATCACGGCTCGGCGACGGGGTTGAGCTTTGCCGCCAACTGGACCACCGAGAGCGATCAGGCTCACGCCCATCTCGGCTACGCGGTGGCGACGGCGGGCGACGTGAACGGCGACGGCTTCAGCGACGTGATCATCGGCGCCCGCAACTTCGACAACGTCCAGACCGACGAAGGCCGTGCGCTGGTTTTCCACGGCTCAGCGGGCGGGCTGAGCCTCAATCCCAACTGGACCGCGGAGAGCGATCAGGGCAGCGCCCAGCTTGGCTACGCGGTGGGGCCGGCGGGGGACGTGAACGGCGACGGCTTCGGCGACGTGATCGTCGGCGCCAGCCAGTTCGACAACGGCCAAACGGACGAGGGGCGGGCGCTCGTCTATCACGGCTCGGCCGGCGGCTTGAGCCTCACCCCAGCCTGGACCAACGAGAGCAACCAGCCGAGCGCCTTGTTCGGCTTTTCGGTGATGACCGCGGGGGACGTGAACGGCGACGGCTTCAGCGATGTGATCGTGGGCGCGGTCTTCTTCGACAACGGCCACACCAACGAGGGCCGGGCCTTTGTCTATCACGGGTCGGCGGGCGGGCTGAGCCTCGCTCCCAACTGGACCGCCGAGAGCGATCAGACCGATGCGCGACTCGGCGCTTCCGTGGCAACGGCGGTGGACGTGAACTGCGACGGCTTCAGCGACGTGATCGTGGGCGCGAGCTTCTTCGACAACGGGCAGACCAACGAGGGCCGAGCCTACGTCTATCACGGCTCGGGGGGCGGGCTGAGCGTCACTCCCAACCGGACCGTCGAGATCGATCAGGCGGTCGCCTGGTTCGGCGCTTCCGTGGCCCCGGCGGGAGACGTGAACGGCGACGGTTTCGGCGACGTGATCGTGGGCGCCGCCCTCTACGACAATGGCCAGAACAACGAGGGCGGCGCGTTTGTCTACCACGGCTCGGCGAGCGGGCTCGGCCTCTCCCCGAGCTGGACCGGCGAGGGCGGCCAGGCCGACGCCGACTTCGGCTTCTGCGTGGCGACCGCGGGGGACGTGAACGGGGACGGGTACAGCGATGTCATCGTGGGCGCGGACCTCTTCGACAATGGCCAGACGGACGAGGGCGGGGCCTGGGTCTATCACGGCTCGGCGGGCGGCGTGAGCCTCGCCGCCAACTGGACCGCCGAGGGCGATCAGACCGGTGCACGATTTGGCATTTCGCTGGCCAGCGCGGGGGACGTGAACGGCGATGGATTCGGCGACGTGATTGTGGGGGCACCCGACTTTGATAACGGTCAGATGAACGAGGGCCGGGCGTTCGTCTATCACGGCTCGGCGAGCGGACTGAGCCTCACCCCTGACTGGACCGGCGAAAGCGATCAGGCGGACAGCCACTTCGGCCAGTCGGTGGCGTCGGCAGGCGATGTGAACGGGGACGGGTTCGGCGACGTGATCGCGGGCGCACCCCATTTCTTAACCCCCCCCGACACTGCCGGCCGAGTCTATGTCTATCACGGCTCGGCAAGCGGCCTGAGCCTCACGCCCAACTGGACCGTCGTCGGCTATTGGCAAGCCAGTCAGTTCGGCCATTCGGTGTCGACGGCCGGGGATGTGAACGGAGACGGTTTCGGCGACGTGATCGTCGGGGCGTACGACTACAGCGGCGGATTTGTGAACGAAGGTGCGGCTTCAGTTTTTCACGGATCCGCAAGCGGGCTGAGCCACATCCCCAACTGGACCGCCAGAGGTGGCCAGCAGAGCGCCGTTTTTGGGTATTCGGTAGCATCGGCGGGGGACGTGAACCGGGACGGGTTCAGCGACGTGATCGTCGGCGCGTTCAACTACGACAACGGGCAAATGGACGAGGGCCGGGCGTTCGTCTATCACGGCTCGGCGAGCGGGCTGAACCCGAGCGCCAACTGGACCGCCGAGAGCGATCAGGCGAGCGCCTGGTTCGGCTTTTCAGTGATGACCGCGGGGGACGTCAATGGCGACGGTTTCAGCGACGTGATCGTGGGCGCAAGGTTCTTCGACAACCCCGAGATTTCCGAAGGGCGGGGATTCGTTTTTCACGGTTCGGCAGGCGGTCTGAGCCTCACCCCCAACTGGACCGCCGAAAACAACGCCGCCGGCTCCCAGCTCGGCATGTCGGTCGCATCGGCAGGCGATGTCAACGGGGACGGCTTCGGCGACGTGATGTTAGGAGCTTACACCTTCACCAATGACCAGGATCGGGAGGGCCGCGCGTACGTCTATCACGGCTCGACGACAGGACTGAACCTGTTCCCCGTCTGGACCGCCGACGGCGATCAGGTACTCTCCGCCTTCGGCTTGCCGGTGGCATCGGCTGGGGACGTGAACGGAGACGGGTTCGGCGACGTGATGGTGGGGGCACCCTTCTTTGATGGCTCCTCTCGATAATCCGTGCCCGGGTCGGCGTCACAGCACGATCCTCGCCCACGGATTGTGGGGTAG
>JBKJXJ010000174.1:0-2782 GCA_046716125.1 Candidatus Eiseniibacteriota bacterium | reverse complement strand
GGATCGTGCGGCGGCGCGGCCCGATCAAGCTGCTGAGCGGCGGCGAGCTCAAGACGGCGCTCACCATCAAGGTGGATGCCGCCAGCGAGTCCGCCCGCAAGCTCGTCGAGGCCGCCGGCGGGCGGGTCGAGCTTCCGACCGCTGAGGCCAAGGGGAACTGATGCTTCAGAAGCTGCGCGATATCTTCCAGGTCCCCGAACTCAAGCGCCGAATCCTCTTCACGCTGGCGCTGTTCGTGGTCTATCGCCTGGGCGAGCACATGCCCACGCCTGGCGTGAACGCCAAGGCGCTGGCGGGAGCGTTCGCGAGCCAGCAGGGCACGCTGTTCGGACTCTATGACCTGTTCGTCGGCGGGGCGTTCTCCCGGGCGACGGTGTTCGCGCTCGGCATCATGCCGTACATCTCATCGTCCATCATCCTCCAGCTGCTCGGAGCGGTGGTGCCGTATCTCGAGAAGCTGCGCAAGGAGGGCGAGGAAGGGCAGAAGAAGCTCACCCAGCTCACGCGCTACGGCACGGTGATCATCTCGATCGTGCAGTCCTATGCCTACAGCGTGTTCCTCGTGAACATGGGCGCGTCCCAGGGCCTGACCGTGGTGCCCGAGCCGGGCCTGTTCTTCACGTTCATGACCATCCTGACGCAGACGACCGGCACCATCCTCGTCATGTGGCTGGGCGAGAAGATCACCGAGCACGGCATCGGCAACGGGATCTCGCTCATCATCTTCGTGAACATCGTCGGGGGGGTCCCCAACACGGTCGCTCAGGCGTACGACAGCTTCCGGGGCGGGGCGCTGTCCCTGCTCACCATCCTGATCGTCATCGTCCTCATGGTGGCGGTCATCGCCTCGGTGGTCCTCATGACCCAGGGGATGCGGAAGATCCCGGTGCAGTACGCCAAGCGCATCGTCGGCCGGCGGATGTACGGGGGCGCCGCGACCCACATCCCTCTGCGGATCAACACCGCCGGGGTCATTCCGATCATCTTCGCGTCGAGTATCATGATCCTCCCCGCGACTGTCGCGGGCTTCGTCCCGCCCAACCATCCGCTGGCGGCGATGGGGCAGTGGTTCAATCCGCTGGGGTGGGCCTACAACACAATCTACGGTGTGATCATCGTCTTCTTCACCTACTTCTATACCGCGGTCGTGCTCAATCCGAACGATCTGGCGGAGAACATGCGCAAGTCCGGCGGGTTCATCCCGGGTGTGCGCCCGGGACGCAAGACCGCGGAGTACATCGACCGTGTGCTGTCGCGGATCACGCTGCCCGGAGCGATCTATCTGGCGATCATCGCGACGATCCCGGACATGCTCATCGCGTCCATGGGGCTGCCGTTCCTCGGTTTTGGTGGCACGAGTGTCCTGATCGTCGTAGGGGTCGCGCTCGACACCCTGCAGCAGGTCGAATCGCATCTCCTGCTGCGGCATTACGAAGGATTCGTGAAACGTGGCCGTATACGCGGCCGCCAGAGAATGTGATCGTGAGGGTGGTCCTGCTGGGGCCGCCCGGGGTCGGCAAGGGCACCCAGGGCCGGCGGCTGGCGTATGGACGCGGGTGGGCGTTGATCTCCACCGGCGAGATGCTGCGCGAGGCGGTCGCGAAGCGGACGCCGCTGGGCGTCGAGGCCGAGCGACTGATGGACGCCGGACAGCTGGTCGGCGATGACGTGATGATCGCGTTGATGAGGGAGCGCAGCGGGTTGCCGGACGCGGAGACGGGATTCGTGATGGACGGGTACCCTCGCACGGTCCCGCAGGCCGAAGCGTTGGATGCGATCCTACTGGAGCGTGGATTGAAGCTGGATGCGGCGGTGAGCCTGGCGGCCCCGGAAGGGGATCTGGTCCGGCGCATGAGCGCGCGCAGGGAGTGCCCGACCTGCAAGCGGGCATATAATGTGGTCACGGCGCCACCGCGGGACGGACGTCATTGCGACGACCATCCCGCGTCGGAGCTGATCCGGCGGGCGGATGACGCGCCGGAAACGGTGACGCGGAGGCTCGAGGTGTATGCGCGCGAGACGGCGCCGCTGCTCGAGCACTACCGCTCGTTGGGCAGGCTCCGGGAGGTCCCGGGGCTGGGAACGATGGACGATGTCTTTGATACGCTGACCCGGTCGCTTGGGATCTAGGTGGCCCAGATGGGGCGCACGGTGTTCCTGAGAGGCAGGGAGGAGATCGATGCGATTCGTGCGGCGGCCGAACTCGTGGCGCGCACCTTGGGCGTGCTCGGCCGGGAGGTGCGTCCGGGGGTGACCACGGCGGCTCTGGACCGGCTGGCCGAGTCGTTCATCGTCGGGCACGGTGGACGGCCGGCGTTCAAGGGTTACCGCGGTTTTCCCGCGAGCATCTGCTCGTCGATCAACGATGAGGTGGTCCACGGCATCCCGGGATCCCGGGTGCTGGTCGAGGGCGACATCATCGGTGTGGATGTCGGGGTGGAGAAGGGCGGCTATTTCGGAGACGCGGCCTTCACCTTCCCGGTGGGAACGGTCAGCGAGCAGGCGACGCGGTTGCTGCAGGTGACGCGCGAGGCGCTGATGCGGGGTGTAGCCGAAGCGAAGGCGGGGAAGCGGGTGGGCGACATCTCCCACGCCATCCAGTCCTACGTCGAGGGGCACGGGTACACGGTGGTGAGGTCGTTGGTCGGGCATGGAATCGGTCGTCACATGCACGAGGAGCCGCAGGTTCCGAACTACGGAACACCGGATCGGGGTCCGCGACTCATGGCGGGGCAGGTGCTGGCGATCGAGCCGATGGTGAACATCGGCGGGCCGGACGTGC
>JBKJXJ010000173.1:0-2858 GCA_046716125.1 Candidatus Eiseniibacteriota bacterium | reverse complement strand
ATCGAGATGAGCACCACCCGCCCGTTCGGGTCGGCGTTCCCGAACGTGTCGATCGGGGCGACGGCGTTGGCGATCGCAAGCCCCGCGGCGTCGTGCGCGGGCGGCCTCGTGTTCGATCCGCCAGGATAGAGCCCGCCCGTGTAACCCTGGTAGGTGCCCGCGCCGAGCGCCGTCAGCGGTATGAGGCCCGTCTGGGTCCCGTTGCAGTTGCTCGCGACGGAATGCGCGGGGATCGCGATGGCGGCGATGATCGCGAGGGTGAGTGAGTGACATCGCGGCATGACGGACCTCCACGCGTGTCGGTCAGGGCGGTGGGAGGAGGAATCATACCGCGCCCGGCGCCCCGGTGGGTGGAAAACCAGCCCCCCCGTGGCGTCGGCGGATATCCGCGTCCACGACCAGGTGGAGCACGATCGCCCCCCCGGTCGCGGCCGCGTCGCTCTAGACGGCCAGCAGGCGGTTGAAGAAGGACCGATAACGCCGCAGGGCGAGCCGCAGGTCCTCGGTCGAGACGTCGTCGCCCTTTCCCCACTGCGACTCCAGCTTCGCCCGCTCGCTGGCGAATGACTCGGCGAGCTGTTTGATCGTCGAGGCGACGAGACCGTCGGCCTCTTCCACCGACCTGCGCGGCTCGTCGACGAACGTGAGCTGGATCGCGCTCCACCTGGATTTGAGCTCGCTCAAGTCGTCGTCAGGGAACAACAACTCTTCCGTCTCACCATCGACGCCGTGCACTCCGACCGGCCGCATGTAGATCGTCGAATCCCGCTCCTCGACACGCGGACGAGCCGATGCCAGATCGGCAGTCGTCAGTCTGTTCTCGTCACGAATGGTCATCGGGTGTGCACTCCCAGCGGCGCGGGGTCTTCAAGCAGCTCCCTGAACAGGTCTCGGTAACAGATCATCGCCGCGCGCAGGTCCTCGGTCGTCGCCTGCCCGCGCTGGTCGCGCAGCGCGATCGCGTGGGCCGCGCGGTAGTTCTCGACCACGCGAGGATGATCGACGGAGACATCCGCGGCCTGCTGTTCGAACTCGCCGATCGGATAGCCCCGCTCTTTCATGACCTCCTCGACCAGATGGTCGGCTTCGACGACCGCAGCCTTCGGCTCGTCGACGAAGCGCGCCTGTTGCTCGTTCCACTTCTGGACATAGCGGGCGGACACGTCCCGGGGCAGCGGACGGATCGAGAATCGTTTCACCCGCTTCTCACGCTGGTCGAGCTCGGCCTCGACCCGGCCCCGGCTGCCCTTTGCTTCGATGAGACGGTCGTATTCGGGGCCGAAATGGGTGCGCAGGTCCTTGGAGCGTTTCTGCCGGAAGTACATCCAGGCGATCGCGAGCACCACAATGAGCCCTAAGATCAGGACCATTGCTGTTGTCTGGTTCATGAGCCCCCCTCCTCGTGTTCAGGACGACGGCGTAGCCGCGCCCGTCACGGAGCGACCAACGGGCGGGACCAAGTCGGAACAATGCCGCCGTCCGAAAAGGGTTGCAGTACCCGTGCCATGGGCGCGGGCGCGATAACCCTCCCGAATTGCACAACCAGGCCGCTCGACCGTGTGTAACAAGGGCTGTCATTTGAAGAATCTGCTGTGATCCGACACCGTTCGGCAGGCAGTGCGCCGGCGACGCTCCGCGCGGATCGCGCGGCACCGTGTCCGCGGGTGCGCTTCAGTCCCCGGTCGGTACGATCCCGGCGCCCTCGACCATCAGGATCACGGTGCGCTCGGGCGCGCGCGGGCCGAGTTCCGCGGGAGGGAAAGGGCTTCTCCCCTTCGGGTTGGGACGGCTTCGCGGTCATCGTTCCCCCTTAACGTTCGATCCCATCCGGACGGGTCAGCTTGCGGGCGAGCGCGGTGAGCGGGACCGAAGGCCGTCCCGGGTCCACCCAGCGCAGGCGCGCGGTGCGCGGCGCCGCGCCCTCCAGCTCGCCGCGCCACACCTCGACCGTGATGGCGCGGTGGGTGATGGTGTGACGCACGGTATGACCAGTGCGCGTGAGGTGCGCACGCAGGGCGTGGCCTGACAGCATGGCCCGCAACGCCCGAGCCCCCGCCGCGCCGTGGACACCCTCGACGCCCGGCGGCTCCCAGAGCCCGGCCAGCAGCGCTCCCTCCCGGCGTTCCATCAGCACGCGCCCCCGGCGCTCGATCAGCGCCACCGCGCGATGCACGGTCTCGGGCGCCCGGCGTTTTCCGGCCGGCGGGAACTCGTCCACGCGCCCGAGCGCCCGGGCACGGCACAGCCGGCGGACCGGACAGCGCACGCACGCCGGGGCGCGCGGCGTGCAGATCGTGGCGCCCAGCTCCATCATCGCCTGATTCCAATCGCCCGGCCGGCGCATCGGAACCAGTGCCTCGGCCTCGGCCCATAGCCGCTTCGCCCCGCGGGGGTCCCGGATCGCGACCGGGAGCGCGTAGAGCCGTGAAAGGACGCGGGCAACGTTGCCGTCAAGCACCGCCAGCGGACGGTCGAAACATATGGAGAGGACCGCGGCGGTCGTGTACCGGCCGACCCCGGGCAGCGCGCCGAACACACTGGGATCGTCCGGCACGCGGCCGCCGTGATCGCGTACCACGATGCGCGCCGCCTCGTGCAGGTGACGGGCGCGACGGTAGTAGCCGAGCCCGGCCCAAGACGCGAGGACGTCCGACGGTTTCGCGCGGGCGAGAGCTAGAAGGGTCGGAAAGCGCCCGAGGAAGGCGTCGAAGTAGGGTCGCGCGGTCGCGACCTGGGTCTGCTGCAGCATGACCTCGGAGAGCCACACGGGATACGGATCGCGGGTATGGCGCCACGGCATATCGCGTCCATGGCGGTCGTACCAGGCGAGGAGCAGGCGGCGCAGGGCGGTCGGGAGA
>JBKJXJ010000172.1:0-3785 GCA_046716125.1 Candidatus Eiseniibacteriota bacterium | reverse complement strand
GCCCCATCGCCATGCGCCGCCGAGAGTGGCGCGCCGCACCGATCACGAACGCCGTCATGCCGTACAGATAGTACAGGACGTGCAGGGGGACCACGCGGGCCGCGAAGAGCACGCCGCGCTCCCTTCGGAAGAACGCGTAGAAGTCCCGGTTGATCACCATCAGCACACCCAGGATGGCGATGGCGACCACCGGCCACGCGACGGGCGGGCCCAGCAGACCGACGATCCCCGCGGCCACGGTGGCGACGAGGCCGGCTGCGAGCAGCGCGCTCACCCGCTGCGAGGTGCGCAGGTTGAGGTCGTTGGGCAGCCTGCCTTCCCGGAGGATCAGCTCGGTCCAGGGAACGCCACGGTCCCAGATGTCGGACTTCAGGATCCCCCGCAGCGTCCATTTCTTCAGGTGCGTGACCTGGATGTCCTTGCGCAGGACGATCCGCCTCCCCCGCCGGACGAGCCGCGCCCCGAGCTCGATGTCCTCGATGGACGGGCGCGCGAAGCGCTCAGAGTCGAAGCCGCCTGCCTCCGCGAAAACGGAGCGCTTGATGGCCCCGCACCCGCTCCAGAACGTGGACGCCTCCGGCGCTCCCTGCTGATGGACGAAGTGATGGAACAGGTTCTTGTACTGGGAGAGGAAGTTCGGCATGCCCGGCGAGAGGTCGTAGGAGCCGAAGAGGGCGTCCACGCAAGGGTCTCCCGCGAAGGTGGATGCCACCCGGGCCAGGGTATCGGGGTGAACGCAGACGTCGGCGTCCACGAAGAGCAGGTGCTCGCCCCGCGCGACCTCGGCACCCCGGTTGCGCGCTGCCGCGGGCCCGCGCTGGCGGTCCAGGTGGAGCACTCGAGCTCCCATCTCCCGCGCGACCTCCGCGGTGCCGTCCGTGGACGCGTCGTCGACCACGATCACGTCGTAGTCGGCGTGGGTCGACGCGGCTAGGCTCGCGAGGCACGCCCGCAGCCGGTCGGGATCATTCCGGACCGGGATCACGACGGAGATCGCGGGCGCCGCGCTCAATGCCCTGCGTCGCGGTGGCGCAGGTCGGACACCCGGTTGTAGATCCAGGCCCCGGCGTAGGCAAGGAGGAACCCGGTCCCCGCCGCCCACGCGAACCCGACCAGGCTGCCCAGGAAGCTCACGCGATAAACGACGAAGAACTGGCCGAGCAGCGAGAGGTGGGGGCCGACCACGGGGCCGCCCTTCAGGAGCAGCCAGTTCGTTCCCACGAACAGGGCGAGGCCAGCCACGACGCCGGTGGCGGCGCCGAGGCCGAAGGCGTTGACCTTCCGGATCCGCGTCTGCACCAGCTGCTCGAGGGCGGGATCGGCCAGCGTCATCAGGCGATGTACTCGAGCAGCGTCCGCAGGTAGTTGCTGCGGGCGCGGCGCTGGATGACGGCGACGTACAGGAAGTTCGCGGTGTTGGCCGCCTGGGCGAACAGCCAGCCGGCGGCGAACCCGAGCAGCCCGCCGTAGGCAATGCCGAGGAGGGCGCCCGTGCCGCTGACGCGGAAGCCCGGCAGGTACTGGGCGAGGAGGGCGAGGTTCGGGCCGACGACGGGGCCGCCCTTCAACACGAGGGCCAGGGTGGCGAGGCCGACCAGCGTCCCCGCGACGGCGCCCGTCGCGGCGCCGGCGGCCACCGGGTCGACCTTTCCCAGAACAAGGGCCAGCGTCTCGCGCAGCAGCTCCTCGTCACCGGGGCGGATCTCCTCGTGGTATTCCTGGTCGGCGTTCACGCTCCACAGGTCGTTCCGCTCCCCGAGCACCGCGTTGCGGACCGCGTACATGCCGGTCAGCATCGAATGGTCCTGGTTGTTGTAGCGGTGCAGGCCGTTCCGGCCGATGGTCTGGCAGTTTTCCAGGCCCCCGACCCATTGCTGCAGGACGTCCAGGTGCTCGCGGTACGCACCGTCGTACACCGGGTACGACTTGGGCACGCGGAACACGCAGCCGTCCTCCACGTCGGCAGAGGAGGCCAGCCCGATCTGATCCAGCTCGCGCCGGCCGAGCGCCACCAGGTCGGCGTCGCTCGACGTCCACAGGGCGTCGCCCTCGTTGCAGAAGTACTCGAGGCCGAGGCTCGACTTCCGCGGGTCGGGCACCATGGCCGGGCTCCAGTTCTTGAAGTTCTGGATGCGGCCCACCTTCACGTCGGGATCGTGCACGTAGATCCAGTTGTCCGGAAAGAGCGAAGGACGGTTCACGATGAGGCATACGGTGAGGAAGTCGCGATAGCGGAGGCGGCGCGCGGCCTCCAGCACGGGCGCGGGGGGTGGTGGGTCGAACTTCTGCACGAGCTCGGCCAGGGGCATGCTGGAAATGAAGGTCGCGCCTTCGATCGTCTCCTCGGCGTGGCCGTTCTCGACCACGACGCTGCGCACCCGGTTCCCTTCGCGCCGCAGGGCAGTCACGTCGCATCCGAGGCGGACCGTCCCCCCGCGGGCCTCGATGCGGTCCTTGACCGCGTTCCACATCATCCCGGGGCCGAGGCGCGGATACCGGAACTCCTCGATGAGGGTGCGGATGGCCGTGCCCGGCTTCATCACGAACGACACCAGCACCGCCTTCAGGGAGAGATCCTTGATGCGCTGCGCGGCCCACTCGGCCTTGAGCTCGGAGCACGGGATCCCCCACACCTTCTCGGTGTAGGACTTGAAGAAGGTCTCGAACATCCGCTTCCCGAAGCGGTTGGTGACCCACTGCTCGAAGGTCTCTTCCTTCTCGTAGGGAAACGCCTGCCAGCGCAGGTAGCTCATGACCATGCGCACGGCGTTCAGGGGACCGATCTTGACGAGCGCGTCGAGCGGGCGCAGGGGGTAGTAGAAGAGCTTCTTGCGATAGTAGATGCGGGACAGCCGCGGCCGGAGCAGGAAGTCCTCCAGCAGGACCTCCGTCCACATGCGGTTCACCTCTTCGGACTTGGTGAAGAAGCGATGGCCGCCCATGTCGAAGTGGAATCCCTTGTACTGCTCTGTGCGGGCGAGGCCGCCGACGATGGCGTCCTTCTCCAGCACCAGCGGCCGGTGCCCGAGGCGGATGAGCTCGTATCCGGCGGTGAGGCCGGCAGGCCCTCCCCCGATCACGACGAACGACGGGTCGGGCTTCGGCTCGGCTTGGGCCAGGGGGTGTCCTCGGCGGTTCTGGTATCGGGACGCGTGCCCGTCGGCTGGGCGACCGGTGACGATACGTCCCGCACCTTCGAAGTGTCAAGCGAGCGCGGCGGTGTAACCTCCCGCGGTGAGCAGCGACGCACCCATGCCAGAGGATCCCGGCCGCCGACTGCGGCCGTACACCTTCGCCCTCGCGCTGCTCTCCGTGCTCGCCGCGGGCTACGCGGCATGGCAGCAGGACTGGACGTACGACGAGCCGCTGCACATGGCCTGGGCGGAGCGGTTCCTGGACACCGGCGAGACGGAGCGCTTCAGCCAGAACCGCTACAACTCGAAGACCACCATCCAGCTCGCGAACATCGCCACGCGCCGCGCGGCCGAGAGCCTCGGCGCCTCCACGCCGCGGGCGCTGCGGTTCGCCGCCCGGCTGGCCACCGTGGTCTGGCTGGCCATTCTCCTCGCCATCCTCTTCGCGCTCGTCCGCTCGCTCTTCGGGGAGACTGCGGCGCACCTCGCCACCGCCGCCACCGCGCTCGACCCCAACCTCATCGCGCACGGCAGTCTGGTCACGAGTGACGTCGCCTTCGCGCTGGGAACGCTCCTGACCCTCGGCGCCGGGATTCGCTTCGCGGCTCGTCCCTCGGCGGGCCGGGGGGCGGCCGTGGGGGCCGCGCTCGG
>JBKJXJ010000171.1:0-6327 GCA_046716125.1 Candidatus Eiseniibacteriota bacterium | reverse complement strand
GGCTCCCGGCTCCTTGACGTCGCCGGTGATATAGATGCGCATCATCCGCACACGGTAGAGCTGGAGGTCGATTCGCACGCCGCGGTATCGCGCCTCGACTCCGCGAAGCACCCGCCGGCGGACCTCGGCGAGCGTTAGACCCGAGACCCGCACGAGCCCGGTCCCCGGCACCAGCAGATCCCCTTCCGGCCCGATAGCAAGCTGCTCGCTGTGCGATACGCGGCCCGTGATGGTGAGCAGGAACACGTCCCCAGGCCCGACGACATAGCTGTCAGCGTCGACGGGAATGGTCACGACGCCCCCGATTGCGGGGCCGGGACCCTGCCTAGTGGAGGTCACGCCGGGCGCCGGCGTGCTGGCGTCCTTCTCCAGCGGCAACGTGGGGGATTCAGGCGACGGCGGCCTCCCGTAGCTCTGATCCTCTCTTGTGGGCTGGGCCCCAACTCGCGACGCCGTGATGGGGAGCAGGCCGGCCGCGAGCAGCGCCGGCAATAGGACTCCGCTCAACCTGCGCCGTGCTGTCACGCCCGTACCGCCTTGAGCACCCGCCGCTGGCCGTACATGCGCTCGTAGTAAGCGCGGAACTCGCCTTCCTTAATCGGTCGCCACCAGGCTTCGTTCGAGCGGTACCAGTCCACGGTCTCGTGGATCCCATCCGGGAAGCGGACCTGCGGGGCCCATCCGGTCAATCGTCCCAGCTTGCCGGCGTCGACCGCGTAGCGCCGGTCGTGACCGGGTCGGTCCTCGACATGGCGCACCAGGGTCTCCGGCCGGCCGAGCAGCCGGAGGATGGCGGCGGTGACGGTCAGCACGTCAAGCTCCTCCCCTCCGCCGATGTTAAAGGTCTCACCCTCGATCCCGGGGTGCTCGAGCAGGGTCACCAGCGCAGCGCAGTGATCCTCGACATGCAGCCAGTCCCGCCGGTTGAGCCCGGTGCCGTAAACGGGCAGCGGCTGCTGGTCGATCGCGTTGGTAACGAACAGCGGCACCAGCTTCTCAGGATACTGGCGCGGCCCGTAGTTGTTCGAACAGCGTGTCACGATTATCGGCAGCCCGTAGGTCGCCCAGTAGGCAAAGGCCAGCCGGTCGCCCCCGGCCTTGCTCGCGGCGTAGGGACTGCGCGGCATGAGTGGCGACTCTTCGGTGGCATGGCCCTCCAGGATCTCGCCGTAGACCTCGTCGGTCGAGACCTGGATGAAGCGCTGCAGCCGCTGGCGGCGCGCCTCTTCGCACAGCACGAACACGCCGTAGACGTCAGTCTGGATGAACTCGCCCGGCGCCTCGATCGAGCGGTCGACATGGGATTCGGCGGCGAAGTTGAGTGCCACATCGCACCCCGCCATCGCTTTCGCCACGGCCGCCGGGTCGCGGATGTCGCCATGGATGAAGGTGAGCGAACGCGCCGGTATGCCATCGAGGTTCTCGCGCCGCCCCGCGTACGTGAGCGCGTCGAGAACCACGACGTGGCAATCCGGATGAAACCGCAGGAGATGGTGCACGAAGTTGGAGCCGATGAACCCGGCCCCGCCGGTGACCAGCACGCGCGCCCGCGAGAGGTCGGGCGTATCAGCCATCTTTGCGGCTCCAGTCGTACGGAATGCTTGGGTCGTCCGGGGCCATGCGGAACTCGTCGGGGCTCTCGTAGATGTAGTGCTCGGTCGGGGTGTTGACGAGGTACGCCGGCTCGGTGCCGATACCCTTCATGCCGTGCAGGACGAAGGGCGGGATGACGAGGAGGATGGGATTGTGCTCGCCCATGAAGTACTCGTTGACCTCGCCCTTGGTCTTCGAGCCGTCGCGGGTGTCGTAGAGCACAACCTTGGCCATGCCCTTGACGATCACGAAGTGATCGGTCTGCTTCTTGTGGTAGTGCCAGCCCTTGACCACGCCCGGATTGACGACCGACAGGTAGACCTGGCCGAACTTCTGGAAGAACTCGTCGTCGTCGCGCATCATCTCCATGAGTTGGCCACGCTCGTCGGGGATGACCTTGAGCCGCTTGATTCGGACGCCCTCGATCACCTCGTCCTCCCTCCCGTCGCTCGAAACCTCACACCCGGCCGCGGCCGACGCCCACGTACTTCATGCCGGCCGCCTCGACCTCATCGGGATCGTAGATGTTCCGCAGGTCGCACAGCACGGGCTTCTTCATCAGGCGCCGGAGCTTCGCGAGGTCCATGCCCCGGAACTCGTTCCACTCGGTGATGATCGCGAGCGCGTGCGCTCCGCGGGCGGCCTCGTAGGCGTCGCTCGCCAGCTCGACCCCGCGCAGCGCGGGCAGCCGCTTCGCCCCCGGCATCCCGACCGGGTCGAACGCGCGCACCTTGATGCCCCGGCGCTTGAGCCCGGCGATGATGGCGAGCGCCGGCGCTTCGCGCAGGTCGTCTGTGTTGGGCTTGAACGACAGCCCCAGGACACCCACGCGCTTCCCTCGCGGTGACCCGACGGCCTTCACGATCTTCTCGACCATGATCGCCATCTGGCGCTCGTTCGCGTCCACCGCGGCATCCACGATGCCGGTGCGAACACCGGCCGCGCGCGCGAACGCGGCCAGCGCACGCGTGTCCTTCGGGAAGCAGGAGCCCCCGTATCCCGGGCCGGCGTGCAGGAACTTGGCCCCGATCCGTCGATCCATCCCCACGCCCCTGGCGACCGTCTTGACGTCTGCCCCGAGCGCCTCGCACAGGTTGCCGATCTCGTTGATGAACGAGATCTTGGTGGCCAGGAACGCGTTCGCGGCGTACTTGATGAGCTCGGCGGTCTCGAGGGTGGTCACGACCATCGGGGTCTCGAGCAGGAAGAGCGGGTCGTGGATGTCTCGGAGGATCTTCTCGGCCTTCTTGCTCTCCGCGCCGATCACCACGCGGTCGGGGCGCATGAAGGTCTCGATCGCCGAGCCCTCGCGCAGGAATTCGGGGTTTGAGGCGACGTCAAACTCGGCACCCTTGCGCGCATGCCGGCGCATGACGCGCTGCAGGTCGCGGGCGGTCCCGACCGGGGCCGTGCTCTTCTGGACCACAAGCGTGTACCCGGAGCGGTTCTTCGCAACCGTCTTCCCGACCCAATAGATGGCGCTGGTGTCCGCGCTCCCGTCCGGACGGGGCGGGGTGCCGACGGTGATGAAGACGACCTTGCTGGACTTGAGGGCGCCCGTCAGATCACTCGAGAACCGGAGCCGGCCCTCCTGCATGTTGCGTCCCACGAGATCGGGCAGGCCGGGCTCGAAGAAGGGCAGGTCCCCCGAGCGCATGCGATCGATCTTTGCCGTGTCCGTGTCGACGCAGGTGACGGTATTCCCGAAATCCGCCAGACAGGCCCCGGTGACCAGGCCCACGTATCCGGTTCCTACGACGGTGATGGCGTGCAAAGAGGATCCTTTCGACTGTGGGGCGCGAGATCCCGGCGAACGGCACGCGGGTGGGGTCACGTGACCCGATCCCGAGCGTCCATCACGACCCTGCGGCAGGCGGCGCGCGGAGCGAGCGAATAAGGTTAGGGGTTGCCGGGCACACGGTCAATCGCGCATGCCGCATGCGGATATCGCGGTGGCGGGCTCTCAGCGAATTGGCGGCCGCGACCGCCAATCCTGAAGCACATCATCTAGGGTGTGGTCGAGGGGTGTGGCCGCCCGCCACCCGAGCTCGCGCTCGATCGCCCCCGGATCACCGACCAGCCAGGGCAGGTCGGCCGGGCGGAACCGGGCGGGGTCCACTTCGACCAGGATCTCGACCCGCGCGCGCGCTGCCATGCGGGCGACGACGTCCGAGAGCCGCACGCCCTCGCCGCGGCACACGTTGTAGGCGGCCCCTGGCCGCCCGCGATCCGCCAGAGCCGTGTAGGCCTCGACCACATCGCGGACATCGGTGAGGTCCCGTGTCACCTCGAGGTTGCCGACCCGGAGCACTGGGTCCGCCGCACCCGACTCGATCGCAGCGATCTGACCGGCGAACGAAGGAATCGCGAAGGTCTGGGCCTGCCCAGGACCAGTGTGGCCGAACGAGCGCGCGCGCACGACCTCGAGGCCATGCCGCCGCCCGAAGGACTCGCTCAGCGCATCGGCCGCGGCCTTTGACATGGCATAGGGACTGATCGGCCGGAACGGGGCGTCCTCCGCGACACGTGTCCCCTCGGGCTGGGGGCCGTAGACTTCGCCGCTGCCGACCACGAGCACGCGTGCCTCCGGGGCATGTCGCGCCACGGCATCGAGCACCATCCACGTGCCGAGAACGTTGGCGCGGTAGGTCTCGACCGGATGCTCAAACGAGCGGGCGGCGCTGCTCTGGCCGGCCAGGTGGATGACGCGCGTGGGCCGTGCCGAGACGACCGCGGCTCCGAGGCCCGCCGCGTCGAGTACGTCCCCGGTCCGCCAGCCGGCGACCGGCATGCCGGCGGGCGGTTCGCCGAGGCCGAAGCCGTGCACCTCGTCGCCCCGCGCGGTCAGGGCGCGCAGGAGATGCGAGCCGACGAACCCACCCAGGCCGGTGACGAGGACGCGCTGCAGTGGAGCCCCCAGGGACGTCAGCGCGCGCGCCAGTATTCCAGCATGTCGCGCAGGGTCTGCTCGAACGGGATCGTCGGCTGCCAGCCGGTCGCCTTGACGAAGCGACTGTTGTCGCCCAGTAGCACCGGGACATCACTGGGGCGCAGTCGCAAGGGATCCTCGCGGACCTCGATCTTCATCGTGGTCAGCGACAGCAGGTGGTCGAGCAGCGCGCGGATCGTCCAGTCGTGCCCGGTGCAGATGTTGTAGACCTCGCCGGGTTCGCACTTCTCGAGCGCCAGCCAGTACGCGCGCACCATGTCCCGCACGTCGGTGAAGTCGCGACGCGCGTCCAGGTTCCCCACCGAGATGACAGGCTTCCTCCGCCCCTTCTCGATGTCGGCGATCTGCTTGGCGAAGTCGGAGGCGACGAACACCGGGCCGCGACGTGGACCCTCGTGGTTGAATCCACGGGTCCGCACGCAGTCCAGCTTCCAGGACATCCAGTACTGATAGCCCAGCAGATCCTGGGCGACTTTGCTCACCGCGTATGGCGAGAGGGGCCGGAGTGGATTGGTCTCCCGGATCGGAAGCTCGTCCGGAAGGACCAACCCGTACTCCTCACTTGAGCACGCGAGCTGGATCCGGCATTTGGCGCCCAGCTTCCGGACCGCCTCGAACAGGTTGACCTGGCCGATGATGTTCGTGATCAGGGACTCGGTTGGGGCCGTCCACGACGTGGGCACAAACGACTGGGCCGCGAGGTGGAAGATCCAGTCCGGCCGCACCCTCTCCAGGGTGTCGCGGGTTGAGGAGGCGTCGCGGAGATCGCACTCGAGCATGGCGATCCGGTCCATGAAGTGCTCGATGTTCTCGGTGCGGCTGCGCCAGCGATGGATGCCGACAATCTCGCAGTCGCCCCGTTCGAGCATGTAGTCCACGAGGTGGCTTCCTGCGAAGCCGGTGACACCAGTCACGAGCACTCGCTTCATGCGATCGATCCTCGAGGGAGACGGTAAGGGTGGCAAACGGCGCCTGACGTTAGGGGTTCGACCAGACTTGGTCAACGCGAGTCCTGTTTGCCCGCTCGCACGTCGGGCGCTCCAGCTGGCAACCGGTGTTCCGCTTCCCCCAGATCGGCGACGTTGCACTCGCCGGTTGTCTCTTGACGGAATCCCGACCATCCACAACAGTGGCGCGGCGTGTCCTGGTCACACGCCCTGGAGGATTCTTGCACCTGGACTCACTCACGACGGGAGCGTCGCCCGCGCGCCTGGTCGGCGCCCTACGGAATCGCCGCCCCGCCCGCCCCCGACCGTGACCCGAGACCTCACCAGCGGTCCCGTCATCGCCCGGAACGCCGCTTGGAATCTCGCCGGGCAGCTTGCCCCGGCTCTCATCGCGGTGCTCGCGATTCCACATCTGATCGCCGGACTCGGGCTCGAGCGATTCGGGGTGCTTTCTCTCGCCTGGACGATCGTGGGCTATTTTGGGCTGTTCGACCTCGGGCTGGGCTGGGCGCTGACCCGGGTGCTCTCGGAGCGGATGGCGGGAGGTCAGGAGCAGGACGTCCCGGAACTGGTTTGGACCTCGATGGCGCTACTGCTCGCGCTGGGCGTGGTGGGGGCACTCGCGCTGGCACTGCTCTCCCCCGTACTCGTGCATGCGGTCCTGCGCGTCGAGCCTCCGCTCGAGCCTGAGACACTGCTGGCCTTCCAGATCATCGCCGGCGCCCTCCCGGCGGTCATCTGCGGCGCCGGCCTCAGTGGTGTGCTCGCGGCGCAACAGCGTTTTGCGCTCATCAATGCGGTGCGCGTGCCGCTCGCCATATTCTCCTATCTGGGCCC
>JBKJXJ010000170.1:0-12348 GCA_046716125.1 Candidatus Eiseniibacteriota bacterium | reverse complement strand
ACTGCGGGGAGTGCAACAGCGTCTGCCCGGTGTACGACTCGGCGGCCATCGGCCGCCCTCAGACGCTCACCCATCACGGTGAGCTCCTGTGCAGCGGCCGCGCGCCGCAGGGCAGCGTCTCGACGCTGCTCGACCTGTGCATGCGCTGCGGCAACTGCGAGGAGGTCTGCCAGGCCGGGATCCCGCATCTGCCGCTCTACGACGTGATGCAGGGCGTCACCGAGCGCGCCGAGCTCGGAGCGCCGACCCAGGAGGCGCGCCGCGAGCGCCACCTCGCCATCCTCGGGACGCTGCGCGGCTCGCCGTCGTACCTCCGCGGGCTCCTCGACGTCCGCCCCGGGGTCTACCTGCGCCGCACGCCCGCGTCGCTGCCCGGCGTGAATCGATTCCTGCTGCTCCGAGCCGAGAACGACGCCGGCCCCGCGGCCACCTGCATCCACTGTGGCGCGTGCGTGGCGGTGTGCCCGACCGCGGCGAACCACGAGTACGAAGGCCGCGACCTGCGCACTATCACCACCGATCAGGAGCGCTGCATCGGTTGCGGCACGTGCGTCGAGGTGTGCCCGGCCAACCACATGAACGGAGGACAGACCTTGCGCGTGATGGAATCGCCGACGCGGGACTGGTTCGTGGCGCTCGAGGAGCTCGAGCGGTCGGGGCAGCCATGAGCGTCACGATGGAGCCTGAGTCCGCCGGGGCGCTCGACACCCCGCCACCCGATGCCACGCTCGATCCCGGGCGGCTCGCGCTCTGGGAGGATCTGCTCACGCTGGTCGTGGACCCCGACAGCCCGCGCGTCGCCGACCGGCCGCGGCGCGTGCTCTCGCATCTGCTGGAGCGGGTCGGGATCGACGAGCCGGGATTCTGGGAGCTGGGCCGGGCGCAGCGCGGGCGTCTCTTCCTCTCGTGCTACTCGCGCCTCTCGGGCGCCATCCCTCCGCTCGAGATCAACTCGTTCGACATCGACAAGGTCTTGAAGGAGCGCTACCGGCAGGAGCCGCTCACGCTGGGCGCCGCCTGGCACTACGGGTTCTGGCGCTCGTATTTCTCGCACGCGGCGATCACCCATCCGGCCAACGATGGTCTGCGCGAGGAGTTCTCGACCGCATGGGACATCGTGCGCAAACAGCCGGCGGTCCTGTTCCGCACCGGCGAGGGACTCACCCAGACGCCGCTCCGGTCGGTGCGCATCGATCTGCCCATGATCGTCGGCCCGCTGCCGTGGACCGACGGCTTCCGCATGGAGCGCGCGTGGCTCGAGGCCATCGCGGCGGCCGATCCCCAGGCGGATCTCCACACCGCCTCGCTGGTGGTGATCGAGGCCGACCGGTGCCTGGCGCACCTCGATGAGTACCTGCCGCACGCGCCGAACATCGTGGTACGGCTCTCCCCCCGGCACTGCGCCTGTCTGACCGGCGACAGCCAGGACGCGCGCGGGCTGCGGGCGTTGCTCGCGGCGGCCCGCCTTGCCGAGCTGGAGTGGAGCACCGACCTCGCGTCGGGCGCGGCGCAGGTGCTGGCGCTCTATCCCGAGCTGCTGCTCTCGGTCCACCTGCGCTACGGCGAGGGCTTCTGGGAGGCGCTGGAAGCCGCGGTGCGCCTCGACGGCGTGGCGATGATCCACTACCAGGCCGCCAGCGAGAAGTCGTACCGCCTGACGCCGCGCATCGATGCGTTCCTGAAAGCCCGGCTCATCCGCGCCCGGGTGCAGCTGGTCTCGGCCGGGGGCGACACCGACACGCAGTCCTCGGCGGCCACGGTCTACGAGGCGGTGCTGCTCGGCGCCAACGGGGGCGCGATGACCCACCTCGCGTGCCTGGCGCTCCTGCCCGAGCTGGTGGACGTCCACCACGGCGCGCCGCTGGAGCCGGTGCTGGCTTCGCTCGCGGAGCGGGACCCGGCGGAGTTGAAGCGCATGGCGCTCAACACGCTCACCTGCTGGCAGCACAGCATCCTCGACTTCCTCTCGTGCATGGGGATCGATGACATCCAGAAGACCTCGGGCAACACCATGGCGATCACCATGACCGAGGACTGGATCCGCGAGGTGGACACCCTCGCCACCCCGGAGTTCGGGGCGCTCAACTTCGAGCTGAACGAGCGCAGGCTCGAGGCCGAGCCGGTGCCGGAGAGCGTGCGCGAGGTGTTCAAGGCCTCGGCACTGCTGGGCCATCTCACGCCCGACCTGCCGCTGGTGCACGCGGCCCGCGCGATGGCTCACGAGAACGCCAACTGGCACCTGGAGAACACCAACCGGAGCCTGAACGCCGACTTCCTCGACGTCATCTATCGCATGGCGGCGGGCGCCATGCCGACAGCCGACGACTTCTTCCTGGCCGGTGACATGGGCCCGTTGTCGCTGGACGGCATCCGGGTCAAGCTCTCCCGTGATTCCCTGCGATGGTCGCTCGAGCGGCTGGCGCGCGATCCCGGGCTGCTCGACTACGTATCGCTCGCGGTTCCGCGCGGGTTCTCGCGACCCGGCGCCGTGCCCGGGCGCGCCGAGGTCACGGTCCATGCGCGGCGCGACGGGCCGGCGCTCGCGACGTTCACGGCCGATGCCCGGGGTGGATTCGAGGAGCGGCTCCCGGAGGGACATCCTCTCTTTCTGGCGCTGACGGGTGATGCATCGCTCTGGCTGGCGGCGAAGGATCGATCGGCGGGCGGATCAGACTCCGGCGCCGCGACGGTGATCGAGCTGACCGCCCGCGATCACGGCGGGCACGGGCTCTCGGTCCTGCGCGCGTCGAGTGACGGGAGCGTGACGCTCCGCCGCGAGCCTCCGGCCGCGACGGCCGGCGGGGCGGGCGGGCTCGTGCTCTCGGGCTTCGGCTTCCGCGAACCCATCTGGCATGGACCGGTGGGTCACGCCAGCATCTCGCTGGGTGCGGCCTCCGAAGACTTCCTGTCGGCGCGCATCGAGGGGAATGCCGGGCTCACGATGACCTCGTCGGGGGAGGGCGGGCCGATCCGGCTCGCCTCCGACGAGGACTGGCGGTGGCAGAGCATGCAGGCGGCGAGCGGCCACTTCGGCATCCACGCCGCCGACTTGAGGCGCGTGCGCGACGTCGAGATCAAGATCAACCAGGGCGCCAAGCCCGGCAAGGGTGGCAGGCTGAGCGGCGCCAAGGTGACCAGCACGGTGAGCCGCGCCCGCAACATCCCGGTCGGCACCGACGCGCTGTCGCCCGATCCCAAGCACGACATCTACTCGATCGAGGACATGCCGGCCGAGGTGTGGCTGTGGCTGCTCTATCACAATCACTGCGGCATCAAGATCACCGGCTCGAACTACACCAAGTACGTGGCCGCCGGCATGTGGTCCAACTTCGTGGTGGACTACCTGCTGGTGGATTCGGGGCTGGGCGGGTCGGGCAACTACCACGCGGATTCGTCGCACGTGGGCTGGCCCGACATCTTCCGCACCATCCTCCACACCCACCACGCCCTGGTGAACGAGAAGGTGGACCTCGACCGCTCGGGCGTGCTGAAGCCGCTGCGCGACCTGAACGGCGCTCCGTTCGGGGCCGGAGGCGGCACGCGGCTGTTCGCCTCGGGCGGGCTGCGCGGCGAGCTGGACATGCTCAAGGTGCTGATCGCCGGCGCCGACGGCCTGGTCGAGGCCAGCATCGGCAAGGCGGTCGCCTTCGGCTGCAACCAGTGCGGCAACTGCCACCTCGACTGCCCGCGCGGGGGGATCACGACCAAGCCCGAGCTGACGATGCAGAACGACCGCCGCCTGATGCGCCAGCGGTTCCGCAACTGGACGGTGCTGAACCTGGTCAAGCTGGCGGTCCTGATCGACGCGCTCAACCACGAGAGCGGGGCGCTCGACGAAGACGGGAGCGAGGTGCTCCCCGAGCACATGCTGCGCGACATCCGCCAGCTCCGCGGCCGCACCGATCTGCTCGAGATGCCGCGCCACCGGGTCAGGGCGGAGACGGCGGCCCCGCGGCCACCCCAGGCCGAGCATGATTCCTGCCGGGTCGGCTCGCTCGCGGTCTCCGAGCCGGTCACGGTCGCCGCCATCTGGGAGGCGGCCTGTCGCTCGTACAACGGCGGCAACAACCGCGGCGGCGGCATCGATTTCGCCGGGTTCGCTCCCAAAGCGGTGCGCGAGAAGACCTGCATCATCCTCAACACCATCGGCCCCGACCGCGGCGAGAGCCTCAAGGCTATGCTGGGCCACCTCGGCGGCTGCCGGTTCTACGACGCCGCCGGGGCCGAGCTCTCGCTGGACGGGGTGCGCCAGCGGGTCGACCAGTTCCGCGTCCCGGTGCGCTCGCAGTACGCCGGTGAGGACGGCTGGCGGCGAGCCGACCTGCGCGAGAACCCGGGCGACTTCCACATGTTCTTCGTCGAGATGAAGCCGGAGGTGCTCAAGCGCTACGGCCGCACCCTGCTCAAGAGCCCGCACTGGCTCCAGCGCCGGACCAAGTACGGCGACATCCCGGACGGCGTCCTCGAGCTGTCGCTCGACAGCTTCGAGGCGGCGATCGCGGCGGGCATCGAGACCGCGGTGTCGCTGGCCGGCGGGGCCGCGCTGAGCGAGCGCCTGGTGGACTTCCTGATCGACGTGCGCGAGGAGTACTTCTCGGCGCTCGCCCACCTGCTCGACTCGCGCTACTACCGGACCCACGCGCCGGCGGATTCGATTCCACCGGCGGGCAAATACGCAGCGAAGCGCCGCGGCTACGTGGTCTCGCTCGGAGAAGACATCGGCGCGATCAAGATCTCGGGCTGGACGCACACCATCCCCGAGTACTTCGACTTCGACTGGTTCTGGTCGAACTACCCCGGAGCGCACGGCGGGAGATCCGGCGCAGCGGCCTTCGGGATCGAGGTGACCATCCGGGACCGGACCATCACCTCGACCGCCCTCCACGCGCACGTGTGGGGGATGCACCACCGCTACCCGACCAACTCGCCGGCGATCGACGCCGAAGGTCGCGGCAACCCCGCCGGGGCGCACCCGTTCAAGGCCTACAACGTGCTGCTCATGCACAACGGCGAGCAGGTGGGCGTGGACTCGACCTCGCCGTTCCTGAACGAATACGGGTTCGTGCACGCCGATCCGTCCATGGGCGAGGGGGCCGAGCATTATCACGGCGACTCGATCTACGAACGCAAAGCGCTCACCGATACGGAGTATGCCGCCTACCTGGTGGACTTCACCCGGCGCGTGCTGGGGCTGACCACCGAGGAGGCGACCCAGATCATCTCGCCCATCACCGGGCTCGACCTGGAGGCGATGGACGGCGAGCGGCGCGCCAAGCTCGCGCTGCTCATGACCAACTACGTCCAGCTCACGCCGACCGGTCCCTACAAGTTCACCATCGTCGAGTCGCGCCGCCGCGGCGAGGGACGGGTGGTGGGCTTCCGCGAGAACATGGACATCAAGTTCCTCAGGCCCCACGAGATCATCGCCTCGGTGGATACCGGGGCGGGCGGCGTGCACGCGGTGGCCAACGGGAGCGAGGCCAAGATCGCCGACAGCATGCTGCGGATCCTGCACCAGCAGGGCGTGCTGGGCGATGCCGCGGCCGACCTGCGGTTCAACATGCGGCCGGGCGGCAATCCCGACCGCCGGGACTTCGGCGGCGTGTTCGAGGCGTTCACCTCGCCGGGCGCGGGCGAGATCGAGCTGCGCAACCGTTTCGGCGAGACCGTCCCGGTGGATCGCGCCGGGACCAAGGTGGACCTGGGGGCGGTGCTGGACGAGGTCGAACGTCTCGCCGACGGGGGGTGGCGGGCGACGGTGCGGGAGAAGCTGGCCCAGCTCGGCCGCGAGCTGGAGGGTGCCGGCGGCGCCAGCGCCGGCCGGATGTTCGGCCCCGACGATCCGCTGCCCGCGCCGGCCGGAAGCCTGGTCGAGGCCACGCTCGTATCGGCGAAGGAGCTCTCGTTCGAGAGCTATCGCTTCCTGGCCGAGCGCGCGCTGCCTGATTTCGCGGCCACCGGGGACGCACGACGGGCCGCGGCGCTGCGGGTGCTGACCGAGCTGCGCAAGCGCCTCGCGTTCGCCGACCTGGGGATCAAGTCGCTCTCGAGCATGGAGTACCTCACCGACGGCGGACGCGCGGCGGACGGCGCGCCGGAAGGCGGGATCTACCGCATCCTCGACGCCGTCCTGCCGCTCCACACCGCGCTCGGCAAACCCTCGCGCGGCGCGGTGCGCTACGGGCGGCTCACGCTCGACACCCGCGATGACCTGTGCCCGCCCGGCGACGGCGCGCGCGACGTGCTGGTGATCGACTTCGCGGGCTTCGGGGGCGAGTCGTTCAAGCTCGACTCGGCGTCGCGCATCGTGAGCGAGGCCGCTCGCATGGGCTGGCGGCACATCGTGGGCTACGACTTCGGCGGCGGCCCGCGCTACGTCGGCACCAACCTGGCGGGCGCGGACGGCGCGGCCGCGAAGGGGGTGGTGATCGAGCTCTACGGCCGCGAGTTCGGCGACTTCTACGGTGCGCTGCTCGAGGGCGCCGAGATCTGGGCCTACGGCCAGGGGCAGAGTCACTGGGGGATGAAGGCGGACTCGGGCTACCTGTTCGTGCTCCAGGACGGCCTCAACACCAACGCCTACGCCGCACACGGCGGGGCGCTGAGCCTCTGGAACTCCGGCTCGCGCTTTGCGGCCGCCGGCCAGAACAAGATCATGCTCACGGACGGCGCGACGCCGGCCCCGGGCTTGAAGACCATCCATTTCGGCTCACCCAACGAGTACGCGTTCGAATACCTCATGTCGGGCGGTGACAACTCGCTGCACGTCGTGATGGGGCTCGAGAAGCCCGACGCGCGCGGCGAGTTGCGGCTCAAGTCAAAACCCTACGGGGGCAAGTTCTTCATGTCGGGCGCCGCCGCCGGTCGGGTGTTCGTGTTCGACCCGCTGGTGCGGCTCGATCCGGCCCAGTACCACGGCAACGTGATGAGCGCCATCACGCCCGAGGAGTGGGCGAAGGACGTGGGCCCGTTCGTGGCGCGCGAGGCGCGCCGGCGCGGGCTGCCGATCCGCATCGAGGGCGAGCACGTCACCGTGCGGCTCGAGGGACAGTGGCAGCGCTGGCGGCACGACGAGGCGTTCACCAAGCTCATCCCGATCAAGGTGGCGAAGGCCGCGCAGGCCCAGGGCGTGGTGCCGCCGGCCCTGGTCCAGATGAGCGGGGAGTAGGGACCGCCTACTCGAGCACGACCACCTTCTTCGTCGCCACACGATGGGCCTGCGTGAGGCGGAGCCAGTAGACGCCGGTGGGGAGCGCGCGGTCCCGGTTGAAGAGCACGGCGCCCTGTGCCTGCCACTGGAAGTCGAAATCCTGCGATTCGAGCACCCGCCCTGCCGCATCGACGAGGTCGAGTCTGGCAGGCCCCTCGTTCTGGAGTTCGACGATCGCCGCGATCGGCCCGTTGGCGGGGTTGGGCCGCACCTGAACGACGCCGAAGCCGACATCACCCTGGACCGGCCTGAGCGGGGCGAGCGGTCCCGGCTCTCCCGGGCGGAGGGCCAGCAGGTAGCCGGAGGTTCCGGCGGACGTCCACTCCTCCCAGAGAGCGATCGCGACATCGCTTCCGAGGGCCACGAGTTGGCCACCATAAAGGTTACCGCGAACGGTCCCCACGAAGCTGCCGGTGAGGGGCCACCCGCTCGCAAGCCGGCCCGATGCGTCCAACCGGGAGGCGTAGAGCCGGCCCTCGCCCGTGCGGTAGTCGCGCCATGCCACGAACGCTCCACCTGCGCCGTCCCCGGCGACAAGTACCTCCTGCGGGTCCACGATCTCGGTCATCGCCGTGTTCCCTTCGGCCGCCCAGCCCGGCATGACCGCCCCATCCGCGTTCAGACGCAGCGCGCTCGGGCGCCCGCCGTTGACGAGACCCAGCAGCATGCCGCCGGTGAGGTCGGGTGCGTTCGAATACGCCCTCGGGCTCGGGATCCAACCGTCATCGGGGGACCCGTCGCCCAGGACGCGTGCCATCCATCGAGCGGGTGGAGAACAGAAATCGATGCAGATCATGTATTCGCTCCAACCGGCGAACACGCCCCCGGTCCCGTCCGGGAAGAGGCTCATCTGCGCCGGGTAGACGCTTGGGAACAAGGCGCCCGTCTGCGGCCACCCGGGATCGGGCGCAGCGCTGCCATCCAGGCGCAGCACCCTCATTCCAGGCGGCGCGCCCGTCACGTACTCCGTCGTGCTCACGAACACGTGGCGCTCGCTGTCGACCGCAAGACCGACGGCGTGCGCGTTCGGAATCAGGAGCCCCTCCACCGGCCACCCGGGCGCGGGAGCGGCGGCCGCATCGATGTACCGGACGCGCACACGGTAGGCATGGGGATATGGGCCGTCGTGCTCGAGCCAGCCCACGAGCACGCCGCCGGCGCCGTCGTGGGCGACTGCCGGGAGGGCGGACAGGCTCTCGCTCAGTCGAAGGCCACCCGCGGCCCATCCGGACGCCGGGCTGCCCTGGGCCGAGAGATGTTGGACGTAGGCGCCCGATTCGTCGCCATCCGCCCATGCGACGAACGCACCGCCCGCGCCGTCCTCATCGATGGCGAGCGGACCGTTTGCGGCGGCGAGGTGGCCCACGATGACTCCCGCGGAGGGCCATCCGGTGACGAGGTCGCCCTGCGCCGTCCAGGCTTGCGCGCGCACCTCGGCGCTGCCTGAGGGGGTCGACCGGATCCAGGCGACGACGATGCGGTCGGGGCCGGACGCCGTCGCCACAAAGCCATGGCCGGAGTCGGTCGCGTCCCCGATCCGGTTACCACCGGGAAGCCACGCCGCCTGCGCGAGCGCGGGCGCGAGGAGTATGGCGAGAAGGAGCGCCGGGGAGCACCGGGCGAGCCGCATGCGGAACTCCGCGATGAAGAGTCGGGTCCTGAGGGGATCACGAATAGCCTACGCCCAGACCGGCCGCCCTGCCATCGAGATTTCATGGCGTCCAGGCCCATCCGACCGCCGGGAGCGCCGTTCGGCCGCGTGGCCGGCATGCCGGCACCCTGTTACCATCCGCGGTCTTATGATCCGCCTCACCCAGCTCTCCAAGTCGTACGGCGCGCAGCACGCGGTACGGGCGATCGACCTCGAGGTCCCGACCGGCCAGCTGGTCGGCCTGCTCGGGCCCAACGGGGCCGGCAAGTCCACGACCATCAAGATGCTCACCGGCATGCTCGCGCCCACCTCGGGGACCGCGGAGGTCGAGGGTTTTGACATCACCCGCGAGCCGCTCGAGGTCAAGCGGATCGTAGGCTATGTGCCGGAATCGGGCGCTCTGTTCGAGGCGCTCACCGCGCACGAATACCTGCGCTTCGTGGCCGCGCTCCATCACATCGCCGACGACGAGGCCGAACTGCGCATCGCCCGCTTCGCGCACTTCTTCGACCTCGACGGGGAGACGCTGACCGACAAGCCGCTCTCGGCCTACTCGAAGGGGATGAAGCAGAAGGTGGTCATCACCTCGGCGCTGCTCCACAACCCGCGGGTGGTGTTCTTCGACGAGCCGCTGAACGGACTGGACGCCAACGCCGCACTCTCGTTCAAGACCCTCATCACCTCGCTCGCGCGCGACGGCAAGACCATCGTCTACTGCTCGCACATCCTGGACGTGGTCGAGCGGGTGTGCGAGCGCGTCGTCATCATCCACGAGGGCAGGATCGTGGCCGACGGAACCGCCGCCGAGCTGCGCGAGCGCGCCGGGGCGGCCACGCTCGAAGCGGCCTTCAACAAGCTCACGGCGACCGAGAATCTGTTGGCGCGGGCCGAGGAGTTCGCCCGCGTGCTGTCGCAGTGAGCGCGCCGCCGCGGACGCGCACCGACGCAGGCCTCAGGGGCGCGATTCCCGATCCCGTGCAGTTGCGGGCGATCCTGGTCGCGACCGTCCGCCGCGCCGTGCGCGGCACGGTGTCGGCCGGCAGTCGCGGGAAGCCGCGCGGCCTGGTCTTCCTGCTCATCACCTACGGCGTCATGGGGCTGCTGCTCGGCATGCTCCCGTTCGTGGGCACGGACGTGTTCACCTACAGCCTGGTCATCTGGTCCGCCACGTTCATGATGTGCGGCATGACCATGGTCGCGGAGTCGAGCACGCTGCTGTTCGATCCCCGCGACAATGACATCCTCGGCCACCGGCCCATCCATCCGCGCACGCTGCTGGCGGCCCGGGCGCTCGGCCTGATCGCGCTCGCGCTGGTGCTCGGGGCCGCCATGAATCTCGTTCCCATGATCACCGGCCTGTTCGCGCGCGGTTCCCGGCCCTGGTTCCCGATCGCCCACCTCGCCACCCTGCCGATCATGGCGGTGTTCTGCGCCGGAACGGTGGTGTTCGTCTACGCGCTGCTCGCCCGGCTGGTGAGCCGCCGCACGTTCGACACCATCGCGTCGTGGATGCAGGTGGCGATCTCGGTGGTCCTGATCGTCTCGTACCAGCTCGTGCCGCGGCTCATGGATCGCATCGGCACGTTCCGGCTCGAGTCCGCCCACCCGGCGCTGCTGCTGCTCCCGCCCACGTGGTTCGCCTCCATGTCGATGGTGATGCTCGGGGTGGACACCGGGCCCCGGGCGCTTACGCTGGCGGCAGGGGCGGTCGTGGCGACCGCGGCGCTCTCGTGGGGCGCCGTCCGCTACCTCGCGGAAGGCTACGCGCGGCAGGTCGCGGCACTCAGCGAGGCGGCAGCACCCGCCAGGTCCGGACGCCGCGCGCGCCGGCGCCCGGCCACGGGATCGCGCTTCGGGTTCCTGCCGCGCCTGCTGATGCGCGATCCGGTCGAGCGCGGCGCGTTCCGGCTGGTCCGCGCCTACCTGGCGAGGGACCGTGACATGCGCATGCGCATCTACCCTTCGCTGGCGCTGGTCATAGTCTTCCCGGTCATCGCGATCGTGGACCCGGGCGGGCAGGCCGCGTTCGGTGCCATCATGACCATCTTCATGGTCGGGACGCTGCCGGCGACGGCGATGATGACGTTCAAGATGAGCCCGCACCATGCCGCGGCGGAGCTGTTCCGGTACGTGCCGATCCGCGGTTCGGCGCCCTTGTTCCACGGTGTCCGCAAGGCCATGCTCGCCCTGCTGGTGTTGCCCGGGCTGGTGGCGAGCGGCATCCTCCTCTGGTTCGGGTCCGAGGACCGGTCCACGCTGTTGATCGCGCTGCCGGCGCTGCTCGCCATCCCGACGCTCTCGCTCCTCGACGGACTCGCCGGCGACTATCTGCCGCTCTCGATCGCCCCGACCGGGGGACGCCAGGGCGCGCTGCACGTGGGGATGATGCTGTTCGGCTTCATCTGTCTCGCCGGGTTCGCGGGGCTCGCGGCGTTGGCGCGCGACCGTGGGTGGTTCTGGCACCTGGTGGCGGTCGAGGTCGTGGGCCTCGCGCTGGTCCATCCCATCCTGCTTCGCGGCATCCGCGAGCGGGCGATCGATCGAGGGGAGGCATAGAGATGGCGACGCGTGAGAAAACCCGCTGCACCTGGGCGCCGGCGGGGAAGCCGCTCTACATCGCCTACCATGACGAGCAGTGGGGGGTCCCCGAGCACGACGAGCGCATGCTGTTCGAGATGCTGATCCTCGAGGGCGCCCAGGCGGGGCTCTCGTGGGAGACCATCCTCAACAAGCGCGCCGCCTACCGTCGCGCGTTCGACCGCTTCGATCCGAGGAAGGTGGCGCGCTACGATGCTCGCAAGGTGCGTGCCCTGCTCGCCGACGCCGGGATCGTCCGCAACCGGCTCAAGATCGCGGCGGCGATCACCAACGCCCGCGCCTTCCTCGCCGTGCAGGACGAGTTCGGGAGCTTCGACGACTACATCTGGAGGTTCGTGGGCGGGGCGCCGAAGCGAAGTGAGTGGACGCAGCACGGCGGGATCCCCGCCCGGACGCCCGAGTCCGACGCCATGAGCAAGGATCTCAAGCGCCGCGGGTTCACGTTCGTGGGCTCGACGATCTGCTACGCCTACATGCAGGCGTGCGGGCTCGTGAACGACCACCTCACGACCTGCTTCCGCTATCGGGAGGTGGGGCGCAAGCGTTCGGCCAAGCGCCGATCGAGGCCATGAAACGTGCTGAATCAAATTGGAGGTGAGATGACCATCAATGTTCTGGACCAACTGGCAGCGCTCGTCAAGCAGGAACGCCAGCCTTTGCTGTCGCGCTGGCGGCAACAGGTGCGGCACCTCCCTTCTGCACGCCAGCTTGACGTACCGACGCTCAATGATCACATTCCTGAACTGCTTGACGAATTGGCCGCGGCCCTCCAATCGAAGTCGGACCAGACAATTCCGGAGGCGCTTAGCGAAAGCAGTCCCGCGGCTCATGGTCTCCAGCGTCTCCAAGACGCATTTGATATTGAAGAGGTTGTTGCGGAGTGTAACAT
>JBKJXJ010000169.1:0-4539 GCA_046716125.1 Candidatus Eiseniibacteriota bacterium | reverse complement strand
CTGGCGGGCGCGCTTCAGGACCTTGCGCAGCAGGAAGTCGGCGCGCTCGGGTCCGTGCGTCTGGACCACGCCGTCCAGCGCCTCGAGCCACTCCCGGGTCTCCTGCGGGTCGGCGTCCGGGAGCTGGCGCTTGAAGTCCTCGAGCAGCTCGTGGCGCTCGGCGCCCCGTTCGTTCTCGATCATCGTCATGGGTATCGGCACCTCGTTCAAGGGTCTGGAACGGGTGACGATACAGCAAAACCGGCCCGAACGTGGGCTCAGGCGGTCGGGCGCGTGGGCGAGGTGGGGGCCGTGTGGGGGGGCAGGGGGGGAGTCATGCCCGGCGTTTCCGGCGCCGGGGCCGGGCGGTGGTTCACGAGATTCCGGTCGGACGGATCGGGGATCAGGCCCGATCGGATCGCGTCGCGCACCTCGCGGACACCTTCGGCGACCCCGAAGCCGGCGTGGAATCCCAGCAGTCGCTCGATCTTGTCGAACACCACGTGATAGCTGCGCTTGTCCACGACCTCGGGGACGACGCGCACCGCGGTGCCCGGGATCTCCTGGATCAGCACCGGGCCCAGGTCCTTCATCTGGTAGTTCTCGCGGTTGTCGCCCACGTTCAAGGTCTGATCCCCGACCCGGTCCAGGTCGGCCTCGAGTGACGTCTGGAGCGCGCGGGCCACGTCGGCCACGTGCACGAACGGCCGCCACTGCTCGCCGCCGAAGATCGAGACCGCCCTGTCGCGGAGCGCGCGCGAGGTCAGCAGGTTGACGACCAGATCGAAGCGCGTGCGCGGCGAGTAGCCGTAGACCGTGCCGAAGCGCAGCACCGTCGGCCGGAACCGCGGCCCCGTGATGTGCGTCAGGGCGAGCTCGGCGTTGACCCGGCTCTCAGCGTAGAGCTCGGTCGGCGCCAGGGGGGATTCCTCGCTCAGCCGGTCGCCGAGGCCCGTGCCATAGACCGAGCAGGTGGAGGCGAACACGAAACGGGAGATGCCCGCCGCGGCCGCGGTTTCGGCGAGGTGCCGGGTCGCGTCGAAGTTGGTCTCGGTCGCCATCCGCGGATCGGCCGCGCACGCCGCCTCGCCGACGATCGCGGCCAGGTGGACGATCGCGTCGCGGCCGCGGACCAGCGACTCGATCAGCGGGCGGTCGCGGATGTCGCCGGTCACGAGGCGATAGTCCGGCCGGCCCTCGAGCTCGCGCAACGGACCGTCGCCGAACGCGAGACGGTCCACGACCACGACGTCGTGGCGCGCCTCGAGCAGGCGGCGCACCAGGATCGAGCCGATGTAGCCGCCGCCGCCCGTGACCAGCACCTTCATGCGCGCGCCGCGACGATGAAGAAGTGGTCGGCCCATCGGCGATCGGGCTCGGAGGTCCCGACGGTCGCCAGGTCGAGCTCGACCGCCGTCTCGCAGGCGCGCTGCAGCGCCGCCGGGTCCAGCGTCAGCCGCGGCTCGGCGTGACGGCGGAAGCGGAGCAGCGAGTAGAACGTGTTCGCCCCGGCGATGCGGGCATTCCAGCCGAGCGTCCCCAGGGTCGCGATGACCTCCTCGGCGCCGACCAGGTCGCAGAAGTAGCCGTTGTCGAACTGCACGCCCTTCCGGTGCGGGTTGTCCTCCGGACGACGGAGCAGCTCGCTCCGGGCATTGTTGGCGACCAGCGCCATCCGCCCGTCGGGGCGGACCACGCGCGCCAGCTCGCCCAGCGTCCGGGTCCGGACCTCGGGCGGGAGATGCTCGAGCAGCCCCACGCACACCGCGGCGTCCATCGATCCATCACGCACTGCGAGGCGGGGCGCCTCGCCCTGGAGCAGCGACGGGGGCGCAGCGAGGTCGCCCTGGCTTCCGGCCGGCACGGCGTCGCCCGTCCGCATCGAAGCGCTGTGCGCGCGGCACCGGGCGAGCATGGCCGCGGCGTTGTCGATCGCCACCACGCGGGCGCCGCGGGCGGCGAGGAATCCGGTGACGCGGCCCGTCCCGCAGCCGAGATCCACCACCTTTCGGCCCGCCAGCGGGGTGAGGGAGCGCTCGACCAGCGTCCGCTCCCAGCGATCGTAGGCCTCGTTGACCGCCCGGGGTTCGCCCAGCGACAGGACCACCGCGAGATCGTCACCCCTGGCGAGGCGCTCTTCGCCCCAGTAGCGGGCGGCGGCGGCCCGATCGTAGCCCGATGACATGCGCGACCCTTCGGTGCGGGAGGACGGCGGAGTGGGATCGCTCGAGGCTCCCAGGCGCAACGGAGGCTCCTCGGAGCACGGCGACAGCCCAAAATGGTATCACCATCCCTGCGCTCGGCGCACACGAGCGCCGGTGTAGAGTGCGGCGCGCGAAGGAGCGGCTGCCGGCGGGGGTCTATCTCGTGCGGCTCGTGCAGGGGAGCCGGGCGCGGGTGATGAAGGCGGTCGTGGTCAGGTAGTTTGCCCCCTCGACCTCCTGCTATCCTGCCGGGCGGCACCCCTCCACGTCCTCCTTAGGAGCGCCCCATGTCCGTCATGACCATCCCCTCGACCACGCTGTATCCCGCCCGCACCGGCGATCGTCCGCTTACCGCCCAGGACCTCTGGGCGGTCCCGCGGGTCGGCTCGCCGATCCCCTCGCCCGACGGCACGATGCTCGCCGTCGTCGTCACGACTTACGATCTCGAGAAGAACGCCGGCAAGGGGCGCATCTGGGTGGTCCCGGCGCGCGGTGGGCGACCCGACCCAAACTTGGACCCGGGCGCCCCGCGCCCCCTCACCTCGCCCGAGTTCTCGAGCGGCGACCCGGCGTTCTCGCCCGACGGGCGTCGTCTGGCGTTCACTCGCAAGGCGGACGGCGGCAAGGCGCAGCTCCATGTCATCCCGCTCGACGGCGGCGAGGCTCAGAAGCTCACCGACCTGCCGCTCGGCGCGTTCGACCCCACCTGGCTGCCCGACGGATCGGGGATCGTGTTCGGGACCTATCTCATCAAGGGCCACCTCACGCCCGAGGCGACCAGGGCCGAGATCGAGCGGCGCGAGAAGGACCCGGTCAAGGCGCACGTCACCGAGGATCGGGTCTATCGCTTCTGGGACACCTGGCTCACCACCGGCGAGGTGCCGCATCTCTTCCTGCTCGACATCGCCAGCGGCGCGCTGCGCGACCTGATGCCGGAGTCCACCGCGTGGTTCGACTGGATGGACCCCTCCGGTCAGTATGACGTCTCGCCCGACGGCAAGGAGATCACCTACGCCGGGGTCATCGTGGACGAGGCGAAGTCGCTGATGCGGGCCGTCGTCTACACCGTCCCGGTGGCGGGAGGGTCGCCGACCGCGCTCACCCTGGACCACCCGGCCGACGATCTCAGGCCGCGCTACACGCCGGACGGCAAGGCGATCGTCTACGGCATGCAGCACGATCCGTTCTTCTACGCCGACCGCGTGCGACTGATGCGCTACGAGCGCGGGGGCAAGACCCATGTCGCGCTCCTCGACACCTGGGACCTCTCGCCCACGCACTGGGAGTTCGCCGCGGACGGCACGCTGCTGATCGAGGCGGAGGAGAACGGTCGCGTCTCCGGCTTCGCGCTCGGCAAGGGTGACGCCGCGCCGCGCCGCGTGGTGATGGGCGGGTCCATCTCGGGCCTGACGCCGGCCGCCGGGAACCGTCTTTACTTCACGCTCCAGAACCTTTCGCTCCCGCCCGAGGTGCACGCCGCCCCCGCGTCAGGCGGGGCGCCCGAGCGGCTCACGCGCTTCACCGAGCCGGCGTTGGCCAAAGTCTCGCTGGGCGAGGTGCGCGAGATGCAGTTCGAAGGCGCGTATGGCGAGACCGTCCAGATGTTCGTCGTGCTGCCGCCGGGGCATCAGTCGGGCAAGAAGTACCCGCTGGTCCAGGTCATCCATGGCGGCCCGCATGGGATCAGCTCCGACTCATTCCACTTCCGCTGGAACGGGCAAGCGTTCGCCGCTCCTGGCTACGTGGCCGCGATGGTCAACTTCCAGGGCTCGACTTCGTGGGGCCAGGACTTCGCACAGCGCATCCAGGGCGCGTGGGGGGACCGTCCGTACGACGACGTGATGAAGGCGACCGATGTGCTCATCGGCGCGGGCCTCGTGGACGAGACGCGGATGGCGGCCATCGGGGGCTCCTACGGCGGCTACATGGCGTCGTGGATCGAGGGGCACACCGACCGCTTCAAGTGCATCGTCAACCACGCCGGCGTATACGACCTGCTGAGCCAGTACGCGAGCGACGTCACGCAGGGGCGGGCCAAGTCCATGGGCGGCGAGCCGTGGGACGGCATCGAGGTGATCGATCGCTGGAGCCCGGCGCGATTCGCAAAAGGATTCACGACGCCGATGCTGGTGATCCATGGCGAGAAGGACTATCGAGTCCCGGTCTCTCAGGGGCTCGAGTGCTACGGCGTGCTCAAGGCCAAGGGGGTGCCGGCGCGGCTGGTCTACTTCCCGGACGAGAACCACTGGGTGCTGAAGCCGGCCAACTCCATCCTCTGGTACCGCGAGGTGATGGGGTGGATGAAGCGCTGGCTCGGAGTCTGAGCTTCCGCCGAGGCGCCGTTCGCGAACAGGAC
>JBKJXJ010000168.1:0-3127 GCA_046716125.1 Candidatus Eiseniibacteriota bacterium | reverse complement strand
GACGGGCTGGTGCCCGAGATGACGCTGGCCGAGAACCTGGCGCTCGGCCGCCACCACGAACCGGCGCTGGGGTTCGGCCCGTTCCTGAACCCGTGGGCGCTGGGCGCGCGCGCCGCCGTGCTGCTGCGCGAGTACGACGTGCGCCCGCCCTCGCCGGGGCTACTGGCGGGACAGCTCTCAGGCGGGAACCAGCAGAAGCTGATCGCCGCGCGCGAGCTGACCCGCGGAGCGAAGGCGCTGCTCGTGGCGCATCCCACCCGCGGCGTGGACCTGGGCGCGGCCGAGGCCATCCATCGCCGACTGCTGGCCGAGCGCGACGCGGGGCGCGGCGTGCTGCTCATCTCGTCGGACCTGAGCGAGATCCTGGCCTTGAGCGATCGCGTGTCGGTGATCTACGAAGGCCGGCTCACGTACGAGGCACGCCCGTCCGAGACCGACGAGCGCACGCTCGGGCTTTACATGACGGGCAGGCAGGTCGTGGCCCTCGCGTGAGTGCCGCCGACGCGGCGGCACGACCGCCGGGGGGCGGCGCGCTCGGCGAGGTGACGGCCGGGCTCCGTCCTTCGCTCCGAACCTGGCTGCTCGCTTCGGCGCCGCTCATCGCGGTGGCGCTCGCGCTGCTCGCCGGCGCCGGCTTCATCCTCGCCATCGGCGAAGACCCGATCGCCGTTTACGCCCTCATGCTGCGAGAGACCCTGGGCACCGGGTACGGGATCGGCCAGACGCTGTTCAAGGCGACGCCGCTCATCTTCTGCGGCCTCGCGGTGGCGGTCGGGTTCCGCGCCGGGCTCTTCAATATCGGCGCCGAGGGGCAGCTCACGGTCGCTGCCTTTGCCGCGGCGCTCGCCGGCGCCGAGTTCACGGATCTGTCGCGCATCCTGCTGCTCCCGCTGACGCTCGCGGTGGCGATCGCGACCGGCGCGGCCTGGGGCGCGGTGCCCGGCGTGCTCAAGGCGCGCTTCGGCTCGCACGAGGTCATCAACACCATCATGCTCAACTTCATCGCCTTCGCGCTGGTCTCGTATCTCGGGCGGAGCGTGTTCCAGCCCGCGACGGTGCGCACCGCCGAGATCGGCGCCGGGGCGACGCTGGCGCGGCTCGACGCATGGTGGCCGGCGCTACGCGGCTCGCCCGCCAACCTCTCGCTGGCCCTGGCATTGCTGGCGGCGGTGGCCGTCGGCATCCTGATCTTCCGCACGCGGCTGGGCTTCGAAGTCCGGGCCCTTGGGCTCAACGCCACCGCGGCCCGTTCCGGCGGCGTGCCGGTGGGCGCCACCCAGGTGTGGGCGATGGCGATCTCGGGCGCGCTCGCGGGCCTCGCCGGGATGAACTTCGTGCTCGGCTACAAACACTTCTTCGAGCTGGGTTTCTCGGCCGGCGCGGGCTTCATGGGGATCGCGGTGGCGCTGCTCGGACGGAACCACCCGGCCGGCGTCGTGCTCGCGGCGCTGTTCTTCGGCGCCCTCTCCCACGGCGGCCTCGCCATCAGCCAGCGGGTACCGAAGGAGCTGGTGGATATCCTCCAGGCGATCGTCATCCTGCTCGCGATCTGCGTCCAGCAGGTGGTCGAGCGCACGGCACGCCGGATGGCGGCGTGACGTCGTCCCGAATGGCGACGAAGGAGGGCTGATGGAACTCCTCCTCTTCTTCGCGGCGGCGCTGCGCATCAGCGTGCCCTACACGCTGGCCGCGCTGGGCTCGACGTTCAGCGAGCGGGGCGGGGTCATCAACATCGCGCTCGAAGGGATCATGCTGAACGGAGCGCTCGCCTACGTGCTGGGCGCCCACTGGTCCGGGAGCCCGTGGATCGGCATCGCCGCGGCGGTCGCCGCCGGGGTCCTGACCGGGCTCGTCCATGCCGTGGTCACGGTGCACTTCCGCGCCGATCAGATCACCAGCGGGCTCGGCATCAACCTGCTCGCGGCCGGCCTCACCAAGTTCGTCCAGACCCAGGTGTTCGATTCGTCCTCGAACTCGAGCCGTGTGGTGGGACTGCCCGACTGGGATCTGTTCGGGCTCTCGCGCCTGCCGGCCCTGGGCACGGTGCTCGCCACGCCGCTCGTGCTCATCACCCTGGCGCTGGCATTGTTCGGGCAGGCGCTGTTGTTCCGCTCGGTGTTCGGACTCCGCCTGCGGTCGATCGGCGAGCGCCCGCAGGCGGCCGCCACCCTCGGGCTGTCCGTCGCCCGCTACCGGTACGCCGGCGTGCTGATCTCGGGAGCGCTGGCCGGGCTCGCCGGCGCGTGGCTCGCAAGCGAGCAGCACTCGTTCACCGACGGCATGACCAACGGCCGCGGCTACATCGCGATCGCCGCGATGATCGTGGGCAAGTGGTCACCGCTCGGGGCGGCCGCGGCCTGCCTGCTGTTCGGCGCGACCGAGGCGCTGCAGATCACGCTTCAGGGCTCCGGATTCCCGAGCGAGCTGTTGCAGATGCTCCCCTACCTCGTCACCATGCTGGCGCTGGCGGGGTTCATCGGCCGCGCCATCCCGCCGCGCGCGCTCGGCACGCCCTACGACGCCGAGAAGGCCTGACCTCAGGAGGTCACGTTTGAGCACCGAGCCGCTGCTGCCCACGCATGACCTGGCCGCGCGCGTCGCCGACGTCGTGAAGGCGATCCGCACGCGCACGGGCCTGGTCCCGCGGGTCGGGCTGACGCTCGGCTCGGGCCTCGGCGGGGTCATCGATGCGCTCGAGGAGCCGGTCACCTTCGCCACGTGCGACCTGCCGCACTGGCCGCGCTCGACCGTGGCGGGGCATGCGGGCCGTTTCGCGCTCGGCCACTGGGGCGGCGTGCCGGTGGCCGCCCTTGCCGGGCGTAGCCACCGGTACGAGGGCTACACGCTCGACCGGGTCACGCTGGCCGCCCGCGTCATGCACGCGCTCGGCGCCCGCACGCTGCTGTTCACGAACGCGGTGGGCGCGATCAACCCCACGTTCCGCCCGGGCGAGCTGATGCTCGCGACCGACCACATCAATTGGATCGGACGGCGCGGCCTGTTCACGCCCGACGAGCTGGTCGAGCGCCGCGAGGGTCGCCGCACCGCCACGTACTACAGCGCGCGCCTGGGCGAGGCGCTCACGGCGGCCGCGGCCCGGGCCGGCGTCCCGCTCCATCGCGGCACG
>JBKJXJ010000167.1:0-4255 GCA_046716125.1 Candidatus Eiseniibacteriota bacterium | reverse complement strand
CCCAGCGCGTGCGGCGCCGGTACTCCTGGGTGTCGATCCGCATGACCGCCGCGTTCATGAGCGATCTCCGATGCGCTGCCGGGTGGCGATGGCGATGCGGACCGCTCCGGCGGCCCGGGCCTGTTCGAGCAGGCGCTTGACGCTCGAGTAGGGCGCGCCCGAATCGGCGCGTACCACGACCAGGACCTTGTCGTTCCCGGGCTCGGCGAGGCGGGCCTGGAGCGTGACGACCAGTTCTTCGCTGGACACCACCTGCTCGTCGATCGCCAGGCGCCCGTCGGCGCCCATCGTGATGCTCACGTTGCGCTCGTTCTCGGCTTCGCGCGTGGCCGCCTGCGGCAGATTCACCGGCAGCTCGGCGACCGAGAGCATGGGCGCGGTCACGAGCATGATGATGACGAGCACCAGCGCCACGTCGATGAGCGGGGTCATGTTGGGGCGGGTGATCATCTCGGACCATGGCTGACGGCGACGGATCATCGCATTACCTCCCCACCACGGCGATCGCCGCCGCGCCCTGGGTCCTGGCTTCGTCCAGCACCGCGACGAAATCGCCGTGCGTGACACCGTCGGAGCAACGCACCACCACCTGGCGGGTGGCGCTGGCCTGGAGCAGCGTGCGGAGCCGGAACTCCAGACCCGCTCGCGGCACCAGCTGACGATTCACCAGGATGCTGTCCGCGCCCAGGATGTTGACCTCGATGCGCTCGGTGCGGGCCGGCAGCGCCTTCTGCCCGCTCGAGGCCGCGCGCGAGACCGCGATCCCCGATTGCAGCGCCATCGGCGTCGTCACCAGCAGGATCACGACCAGCACCAGCGAGACATCGATGAGCGGCACCATGTTGGGCTCGTGGATCGCTTCCATGCGATTGAACCGTGGGCGACGGGGCATGGGCACGCTCACGCCATCCGCGAGGTCGCGGAGTCGGAGGCCGCGGGCTCGCTCAGCGTGAGCCTGAGGCTGCGGGCGTGATTCTCGGCGGTGGTGAGCATGACGCCCATCCGCCGGACGAAGTGGTTGTAGAGCAGCACGGCCGGCACCGCGACCAGCAGCCCCGCGGCGGTCGTGAACAGCGCTTCGGCCACACCCGCCGCCACCACCGACGGCCCGGCGGAGCCGGTGCGCGCCATGTCGTGGAACGCCCGCATGATGCCCCACACCGTGCCGAGCAGGCCAATGAGCGGGGCGGTGTTGCCCATGGTGCCGAGCACGCCGAGGTTGCGGTCGAGCAGCAGGCGCTGTTCGCTCAGGACGATCTGCAGCCGCTCCTCCTGATGGTCACCGGGAAGGCTGGCGTTCTTGATGACCTGCGCGGCCGCCGCACCGGCCGGATGCTGCGCGGCGTTACACGTCCACATCGCTTCCTTGATACTGCCGGCCCGCACCTGTTCGGTGACCTTCTGCATCAGGCCTTCCGGATCCTGACGCCGTTTCCAGTAGTAGACGATCCGTTCGAGCGCGAACCCGAACGTGATGACGCTGCACGCCAGGATGACCAGCATCACCGGACTCGTGCGCATCGCCTCCAGCCAGTCGAAGTTCTCGAACATCGTGCGGGCTCCTTGGGTTGTAAGTGACTTCAGCCAGGCCTAGCGCTTGCGCGCCCCGGCTTCGAGCTGGGAGACGCGGTCGCTTGCCGCCACCACCAGCTCGGGGTCCTTGGCGTTCTTCATGATGTCGCGGTACGCCGTGAGTGCCCGCGCCGGGTCCTTCCGCGCCTCGTAGAGCGCCGCGCAACGGGCCAGCGCCGAGAGCCGGAAGGGATGGTCGCGGTCGGTCGCGGCCACCGCCCCCTGATAGGCGGCCAGAGCGCCGTCGCTATCGCCCAGCTGCTCGCGCACGCGCCCGAGCCGGTAGTGCAGCTCGACCGCGAGCGCCTTGGCGGGCCGTGACCGGAGCGAGAGGTCGAACTCTTCGGCCGCCACGACCGACTCGCCCGCGAGATCGGCCAGATCGCCGAGCTGGAACGCCACCTCGGCCGCACGGGCGTCGCCCGGGAAGTCGCGGCGGTACTGCTCGAGCGCGGCGCGCGCGTCGGCGGTCTGGCCCAGCAGCCGCTGGCACAGCGCGAGGTTGTAGCGCGAGGCCGCGCGCACCTCGCCGCTCGCCGAGTCGTCCAACACGCGTGTGAACGCGACCGCGGCCTGCATGTAGTCCTTGGCCTCGAAGCGCATGAGGCCGAGACGGAAGTGCACGGTGGACGCCAGCTCGCTGGCCGGGAAGTAGGCCAGGAACTGCTCGTACGCCTGACGCGACTCGTCCAGCGAGCCGGCCTGCGCGTAGGCGTCGCCGATCAGGAACTGGGCCTGGTCGGCGGCCGAGTAGCCGGGGAACCGGCTCACGACGCGCCGGAAGTGATCGGCGGCCTCGGCGAACCGCTTCTCCTGATAGAACCGCCGGCCGATCTGGTACTCCGCGTCGGCCGCGAACGCGCTGGTCGGGTACTGCTCGACCAGCCGGGAGAGCACCTCGGCCCCGTTCGGTCCCTGGCTCAACCGGTAAAGGGCGCGCTCGGTGCCGCGCGTCGCCTCGCGCGCCGCCGGCGTGCCGGGGAAGCGCTCGATGACGCCCGAGTAGGCTTCCAGCGCCGCGGCATCGCGCCCGGCGTTGTACTCGCACTGGGCCAGCCGCAGCGTCGCGAGCGACGCCGCCGAGCTGCCGGCGAAGTGCTCGAGCAGGCCTCGGTAACAGCGGCGCGCGTCCTCGTAGCGCTCCGCCTGAAAGTAGACATCGCCCACGCGGGCCCAGGCGCGCTCGGCGATCGGGGCGGTCGCGCTGTCGCGCACGATCGCCTCCCACCGGTCGGCCGCGTCGCCGGCCCGATCCAGGCGCAGGTAGCACAGGCCCGCCTGGTAGAGGGCGAGCAGCCGGCGCGGATGGCCGGGGAAGCGGCGCAGGAAGTCCTCGTACGCCCCCGCCGACTCGCGGTAGCGCTTCTGGTTGAAACGCTCGTGGGCGATGTCGAGGAACGCCGCCGCCAGGATCTCGGTCCTGCCGGTCGCGCCGTAGCGCGCAAGCAGGCGCTCTTCGGTGGCGATGGCGAGGCTGTCCCGGCCCTGACGCGCGTAGGTCCAGGCCAGCAGCTTGGTGGCCGAGGCCCCCACCGCGTGGTCGGGGAACTCGCGCATGACCTGCTCCAGGGTCGCCTGCGACTCGGGGTAGCGGGCCTGCGACGCCGACGCGTCGGCGTCGATCAGGAGCGCGTAAGCGCGCCACGGCGAACGGCTCGGCGGCATCTGCTTCAGCAGCAGATGAGGAGCGCCCGAGAGCTGGCCCAGGTCGCCGGTGCGGTGATAGCAGTACTGGAGCAGGCACAGGGCGGCCTCGACCAGCTCCTGGTGATCAGGTGAGGCGAACACGAGCTGGCCGCCGTTGTCGCGCCTGGCGTACTTGTCGAGCACGAGCTGGAAGTAGGGCGCCGCGGCCAGGGGCTTCTTCTGGTCCATCAGGCCCACGCCCGCCAGGTACGCCGCGGCCGGCGCTTCCGCCTCCAGCGGATAGCCCGCCACGACCGCCTGATAGCTGCCGGTCGCCTCGGCGCGCCGGCCGAGCTGGTCGAGACAGCGCGCCACGCGGTACTGGGCGCTGGCCGCGACCTTGTGCTGGAAGTAGTTCGAGAGCACGCGGTTGAACTCGACGATCGCCTGGGCCGGATCGTCCTTGGTGATCAGCGCCTCGCCGATCAGGAACTGGGCGCGGGCCGCGACATCGGTCCCGGCGTGGGTCGCGACGGCCGCCCGCAGCAACACCAGCGCCGAATCCACACCGCCGGCGAGGAACACCGCCCCGGCGTGGCGCAGATCGGCCTCGGCACGGATGCCGGCGTCGCCCGCGCGCGCGCTGACTCGGGCGAACTCCTCGGCCGCGCTGCGATGGTCGCGCGCGACCAGGAACGTGTTGGCCTTGGCGAACAGCGCCGCGTCGCGCAGCGGGCTGTCGGGATAACGCTCCGCCACCTCCTGAAACGCGGCCGCCGCCTTGAGCAGCGAGCCCTGCTTCTCGAGACACAACGCCTTCAGATAGAGCGCGGGCGCGCCGGCCGGGCGCGCGCCCAGGATGGCGAGCGCATCGGCCGGCTTGCCGGATTGCCAGGCCGCGGTCGCCTGGGCGAGGGTGAAGCGGGCATCCTTGGCGAGCCACGGATGGGAGATCGCGAGCGCGGTGAGGAGCTTCTGGCCCGCGGCGACCTCGCCCCGTCGGAGCGCGTTCCACGCCAGCCGCAGGCGCGCGGCCGGCATCAGGGGACTCGAAGGG
>JBKJXJ010000166.1:0-3237 GCA_046716125.1 Candidatus Eiseniibacteriota bacterium | reverse complement strand
GGCGGCGGTCATGTTCGGGTTCGTCTCCTCCGGGGAACGCATGATGTTCCTCGCCTCGGCAGGGGTCGCATGGATCGCAGCGGCGGGCCTGGCGCGGGCGTGGGAGCTGGGCGCCGCCGCCCGATGGTCGACGGGGGTCCTGGCGGTCGCACTGGTGGTGGCGAGCGCGATCGAGACCGCGCGCCTCCAACCGATGTGGGCAAGCGATGAGAGCGTGTTCCGGGCCATGACCGAGCGGCATCCGGGCGATCCGGTCGGTTGGGTCGGCTTGGGCGAGACGCTGACCCGGGCAGGGCGCAGGGACGAGGCCGAGCGTGCGCTCGGGCGCGCGGCGCACCTCGGTCCCGACCTGCCGGCGCCCCACGCGGCGCTCGCCGAGCACCACTATCGGTTGGGCGAGTGGGAGCGCGTGATCCCACACGCCGCGCGGGCGGTGGAACTGGATTCCATGCAGTTCCAGGCGCGCACCCTGCGCGCGAGCACGCTGTTGCGCCTCGGCCGTCCCGGCGAAGCCGGGCCCGACATCGAGTGGTTGCTGCGCGAGCGTCCCCGGGATCCCTCCGTGCTCATCCTGGCCGGGCAGCGTCACATGGCGGAGGGTCGGCCTGAAGCGGCGATCGCCCCATTCGCCGCCGCGCTGGAGCGCGAGGCCCTCGATCCGGCGCTGTGGGCGGCGTTGGGATACGCCCAGGCCGCCGTGGGGGACCTTCCGGCCGCGCGAACCGCGCTCGAACGCTCGCTGGCCATCGATCCCGGCGCGGCCGTAGCGTGGCGCCGGCTGGCGGCGGTGTGCGCGGCGATGGGCGACAGCGCGGCGGCCGGGACGGCGAACGCCCGGGCGCGGTCACTCATGGCGGCTCCCGGAGGTCCGGCCCCGTGACGCGCGATGCCGGCGCCCGCGGCCGCCCGGCCAGGCGCCGATCGCCGGCGATCGCCAGGACGACGCCGCCCAGCACCAGCAATGAACCCAGGACGTGCTGGCCCCGGAGTTCCTCGTGCCGGACCAGCGCTCCCAGCGCGACCGCGATCACGGGCACGACCACCCCGATGAAGGCGAGGGTGCTGACATTCCAGTGATTGACCAGCCACGCGAAGATCACGAACGCGCCCACCGACCCGGCGATCGCGAGGTAGAGGATCGGATAGATCTGGATCCAGTGGACGGGGACGTGGCGGGCCTCGCCGAGCAGGCAGGACGCGAGCAGGCAGACCGGGGCCCCGACGGCGGCGGCGATCGCGTTGGCGGCGAGCGGATCCTGGCGAGGGCCGCGTTTCAGCATCGTGCTCCCGAGGGCGGCGAACACCGTCGCGAGGTAGATCGCCAGGATGGGCGGCGCCGTCACTTGCGACGCGAGCTCGTTCACGAACAGCGCCATCACGCCGCCCAGCGCGACGACGGCCCCCACCAGCTTGAGCGGGTCGAGGCGCTCGATACCGAATGCCCGCGCGATGAGCGCGCTCGTGATCGGGATGGTGGCGAACACCACCGCCGCGAGCCCTGAGGGGACGGTCATCTCGCCCCAGTAAAGCAGGGGCAGGTTGAAGCCGAACTGGAACAGGCCATACCACGCGGCGGACCGGAGGGCGGGGCCACGCGGGAGGGCGCGACCCATCGCACGAACGAGCACGAGCATCACGGCGGAGGCGACCATCAGGCGCAGCGTCGCCGCCCACATCGGCGGGACGGTTTCGTTCCCGATACGGATGAACAGGAACGTGCTCCCCCAGATGAGCGTGCACGTGGCGAAGGCGAGAGTGGTGCGCGCGGCGCCGGGGGAGTTCGGGGTCCTGGTCATGGGCTCGATCGCAGGGGGGACCGCATTGGAATTGAAGCCGGAGAGAAGGCGCCGAACGGGCACCGTAGCGGCGCAGAGCCCGGGACACAAGGCCCGGCATGGTGCCGGTCACTCGTGTTAGTCTGCGCCGCCTTTCGAGCGGCCACGGATCGGAGCGGGGGGGATCGCGACGCATGATGCGCCAGGTGTTCCTGTGGGCGTCGGAGAATGCATGGGCTCGCCGGCGCCTGCCGAAACTCGGGTTCGTGCGTCGCGCGGTGTCCCGGTTCATGCCGGGGGAGGACGTCGAAGCCGCCCTGGCCGCCACGGTCGAGCTGAATCGGACCGGACTCGGCACGGTGCTCACCCTGCTGGGCGAGAACGTCCGTGACGAAGCGGACACCACCCCGGTCGTGCGGCATTACCTCGATGTGATCGAGGCGATCAGCGCCCGCGGGCTCGACGCCGAGGTATCGGTCAAGCTCACCCATCTGGGCCTCGACCTGGATCCCGCGCTCGCCGAGGCCAATCTGGTCCGCATCGTCGCCGGCGCGGCCGAGCGGGGTCAGACCGTCGCGGTGGATATGGAAGGGAGTGCCTACACCCAGCGCACCCTGGACCTGTTCCGGCGGGTGCGCACGGCGCACCCCAACGTGGGCCTTTGCGTGCAGGCCTACCTGCGGCGCACGCCGGCCGATCTCGAGAGTCTGGCCGCGCTAAGGCCCATGATCCGGCTGGTCAAGGGCGCGTACGCCGAGCCGGAGACGATCGCGTTCGGCGAGAAGCGCGAGGTGGATGATGCGTTCCTGTCGCTGGCGCAGGGCCTGGCGCGGGCCGCCCGGCGGGTCCCGGACGCAATGGACGCACCCCGCGTGATCCTGGGGACGCACGATCGCCGCCTGATCGGCGAGTTCATCGGCTGGGCATCGGCCGAGGGGATCCCGCCGGCGACGTACGAGTTCCAGCTGCTGTTCGGCATCGGGCGCGACGAGCAGCGACGCCTTCAGGCGGCCGGGCACCGGGTGCGCGTGCTCATCTCGTATGGCGCGGCATGGTTCCCGTGGTACATGCGACGGCTCGCCGAACGGCCGGCGAACGTGTGGTTCGTCGTGCGGAGCCTGTTCCGGTGAGATCGGCTTCGGGCTTCAGGTTGCGGGCGAATCGGTCGAAAACAATGGAACCCTCCTCCGGTGGCGGTCCCGGGCGCGGGGACGCCATATCAGGCCCGACATCCCCTCCTGCTGAGGTCCGAGTGAAACGACGATTCAGCATCGCGGTATGGTGCGTAGCGATTGTGTTCCTCTCCCTTGGAGCCGCGCGGGTCGGTGCTCAGGCCGAGTCCGCGGCTCCCGGCGACGGCGAGCGGCACACACTGCGTGCGGGGGCACTCTCGGTGCCCATCATCCTCGATGGCAGGCTCGACGATGTCGTGTGGTCGAACGCCCCTGATTCGATCGCCCAG
>JBKJXJ010000165.1:0-3376 GCA_046716125.1 Candidatus Eiseniibacteriota bacterium | reverse complement strand
GGGGGGTTCGGGTCCGAGCCGGGCGCGGGCTACTACCGGCGGCTGGTGGCGCCGGGCCGGGGGGGGGGCGCGAGCGGCGTGGGCTCGCGGCCGCTGCTGGTCGAAGTGCAGGCGCTGGTCTCGACCTCGTTCTACGGCACGCCGCAGCGGGTGACGAGCGGATTCGATGGACGCCGTCTCGCGGTGCTGCTCGCGGTGCTCGAACGGCGTGTCGGATTGCGCCTCGGACGACACGACGTGTTCGTCTCGGTGACCGGTGGCATCACACTCGAGGAGCCCGGCACCGATCTGGGCGTGGCGCTGGCGATCGCCTCGTCGTTCAAGAGCCGGCCACTGTTCGCGCGGACGCTGGCGGTGGGTGAGGTCAGCCTCTCCGGCGCCCTGCGGCGCGTGCCGCGCCTGAGCGAGCGGTTGCGCGAGGCCGCGCACCTGGGATTCCTGCGCGCCGGCGTACCCCAGGTGCAGGCGGACGAGGGCGCGGGGTCGGGCATCGAGATCATCCCGCTCGCCACGCTGCGCGCGGCCTACGAGACGCTGCTCGGCGAGCGCGTGGAGGGGGGCGGCGAGCCGGCGGTGGCAACCGCGTCTCCGAGCGAGCGCGAAGCGACGAGCGGTGCTCCAAGATCGCGCGAAGCGACGAGGGATCACTAGTGTCCGCGACCGCCATCCTCCTGTGTGCCGGCAAGGGCGAGCGCCTGGGCGCCGGCGTGGACAAGGCGCTGGTGCCGCTGGCCGGGCGACCGCTCTTCACCTGGAGCCTCGAAGCCTTCGAGCGCGCGGCCGGCATCGAGCGCATCGTCATGGTGGGTCCGGTCAAGCGCATGAAGGAGATGCTCGCGACCTCGGGGCTCACGCCCCGGAAGGTCGTGGCATGGTCGGAAGGCGGCCGTGAGCGGCAGGATTCGGTGGCGCGCGGCCTCCACGTGATGCCGGACGACGCGGCGCTGGTCGCGATCCACGACTGCGCCCGCGCGCTCGTCACCCCCGAGCTGGTCGCCCGGGTCGTGGGCGACGCCGCCCTGCACGGCGGGGCGATCGCGGCGCTGGCGCTCGGCGATACGCTCAAGCGCGCCGCGCTGGGGGTGATCGAAACCACCGTGCCCCGCCAGGGCCTCTGGTGCGCGCAGACCCCGCAGGTGTTCCGGCGCGAGTGGATCGTCGCCGCACATGCGGCGGCGACGCGGCAGGCGACGGACGACGCCGCACTGGTCGAGGCACTCGGACATCGGGTCCACCTCACGTCCGGCGAACCCCTCAACTTCAAGATCACCACGCCTCAGGATCTGGAACTGGCCGAGGCGTGGCTCACCCGTACCTCCGCGAGGACCTGATATGCCGCAGCGCGCCGGGATCGGTTATGACATTCACGCACGCACGGTGGGCCGACCGCTGGTCATCGGCGGCGTGCGGTTCGAGGGCGATTGGGGGCTCGAGGGCCACAGCGATGCCGACGTGCTCGCCCACGCGATCGGAGACGCCCTGCTGGGAGCGGTGGCACTCGGCGATCTCGGGACCCACTTCCCGCCCGGCGACGACAAGTGGAAGGACGTCTCGAGCATGAAGCTGCTGCGACTGATCCGCGCGCTGGTCGTGGGGAAGGGGGGGCGCATCGTGAACGTGGACGCGACCGTGGTCGCCGCCCAACCGCAGCTGGCGCCGGTGCGTGACGCGATGCGCGAGAACATCGCACGGGCGCTCAAGATCGCGGGCGGCCAGGTGTCGGTCAAGGCCACGACCAACGAGGCGCTGGGTTCGCTCGGGCGTGGCGAGGGCATCGCCGCCTGGGCGGTGGCGATGGTCGAGGTCGCGGAGTGAACGAACCGGGTTCCCCGACGACGGTTCGCGTCCGCTTCGCCCCGAGCCCGACCGGCTCGCTCCACGTCGGCGGGGCGCGCACCGCATATTTCAACTGGCTGTTCGCCCGCCAGCACGGTGGGGCGCTGGTGCTGCGCATCGAGGACACCGACATCGAGCGCTCGAGCGCCGACAGCGAGAGCGGCGTGCTCGACGACCTGCGTTGGCTGGGCCTCGAGTGGGACGAGGGACCGGACCGCGGTGGACCGCACGGACCCTATCGGCAGAGCGAGCGGCTCTCGCTCTATCGCGAACGCGCCGAGCGGCTGGTCTCCCAGGGCGCGGCCTACCCCTGTTTCTGCACCGACTCCGAGCTCGAGGAGCGGCGCAAAGCGGCGCTCGCCGCCAGCCGCCCGCCGCACTACGACGGCCGCTGCGGAAGATTCTCGGCCGGTGAGCGGGAGGCCCTGCGGGCGCAGTCGCGCCACGAGAGCATCCGGTTTCAGGTCGCGCCGGGCGATCAGGTGCTCGACGATCTGGTGCGCGGCGAGGTGCGCTTCCCCGCCGGCATGGTGGGCGATTTCGTGATCCTGCGCTCGAACGGGCTTCCCACCTACAACTTCGCGTGCGTCGCGGACGACTCGGCGATGCGCATCTCACATGTCATTCGGGCCGAGGAGCATCTGTCGAACACCCCGCGTCAGCTCATGCTGTATCAGGCGCTGGGGGAGTCCCCGCCGCGCTTCGCCCACGTGCCGCTCATCCTCAACCGGGACCGCACCAAGATGAGCAAGCGTTCGGGCGAGGTCGCGGTCGCGGTGGGGGACTGGCGCCGCGCGGGGTTCGTGCCCGAAGCGCTGCTCAGTTATCTCGGCCTGCTCGGGTTCCACCCGGGCGACGACCGCGACATCCTCTCGCGCGAGGACCTGCTCGCGGCGTTCACGTTCGAGCGGGTGGGTAAGAGCGGCTCGGTGTTCGATGCCGACAAGCTCCACTGGGTCAACGCCCGCATCCTTCACCACGCGAGCGGCGCCCAGCTCGAGGCGTGGGGCGAAGCGTTCATGCCCGCCGCGGCACGGGCACTCGAGCCGGCGCGGCGCGCGGCGCTGCTCGAAGCGGTCCGCGGCAATCTCGGAACGCTGGCGGATCTGCCGGGAGAACTCGCGCCGTTCCTCGACGATCCGCTTCGGTTCGAGCCCGAGGCGAGCGCGGCGCTCGCCGGCGAGCGGGCGGCCGAACTGTGCGCGGCGCTCGCTTCGGCGCTCGCCGAGCTTGCGCCGTGGAGCGGCGAACAGGTTAAATCCGCCGTTCAGTCGGTGGGCAGGAGCGTCGGACTGAAGGGCCGCGAACTCTTCCAGCCGGTGCGCGCCGCGCTGACCGGCCGCACGCACGGGCCGGAGCTGCCGCTGATCGCCGAACTGCTGGGCCGCGACCGTTGCCTCGCGCGGCTGCGCGCGGGCGCCGGTTCGATCCCGAACCCGGAATGAGGTCTGGATGAAGGTGGCGGTGTTGATGGGTGGCACGACCTCGGAGCGCGAGATCTCGCTCCGCACCGGGCGGGGCATGGCGCAGGCGCTGCGCA
>JBKJXJ010000164.1:0-17498 GCA_046716125.1 Candidatus Eiseniibacteriota bacterium | reverse complement strand
CCAGACGACCCTTGCCCGGAACCGTTGCCGAGAACTTGAACGGCCCGCCCGTGACATCGCACACCCAGAGGGTTCGCATGAACTTGAGGCCCGGCAACCTGCCGAGATTGGTCGTGTGCCATTCCCTGAGGGTCGCGTTCTGCGAGGTCTTTCCCACGATGGCGTTCTCGACAACCGCATCGCTGAAGTGGTCAATGACTGCGGCAATGGCAAAGGCGCCGCCGAGGCGTTCGTAGAGGCTTTGCCCTGCCACACTTGCATTGTCAGCCTTCGCTTTGTCCTGTGTTCGGTCTTGAGCACACGCAACAGTTCCTGCGGCGAGGCTGAGTGCGACAAGCAGCGTTAATCCCGGCACGTTCTTCATGACGGTATCCCCCTTCATCGAATCCAGTCGGGTCTGTCCGACGGTGAAAGTCCTCACACCCTGGCCGGAGAGGGAATCGACTTCCCGATGCTCTCCCGCGCCTTTCTCCGAATGCCCCATTGATAGAACGCGATCGTGATCATCAGCCAGACGAATCCGAGGAGATAGGAACCCAGCGTGTCGCTCGGCCAGTGCTCGCCGTCGTAAATGCGAGCGGGTCCCATCATCGCGATCGCCACCATGAGAATCGCGATGAGCGCCGTCCGGCGCCACGAGGGGGCCAGTCGCACGTAGGCGAGGTAACAGAGAAACCCCACGAATGGCGTGAAATTCAAGGGGTGACCGGCCGGGAATCCAGAGCTCTCGATGTGATGTGCCACATTGACGAGATCCGGGGTGGGGCGTGGCCGCAACACCAGGTTCTTCACGATCTCCGTGAGTGCGGCGGCCCCCAGCGTGGCGAACCCGGCGGATATGGCCTCCCACCGATGGCCCGTGAAAAACAGCAGCGCGACGACCGCGGCAAACGTGATGGTGACGATCGGCGGAAATCCGAACGCGTTGAGGCCGGTGAACGGAACCACGATCCAGGGTGAGGTCACGGTCTGCAGAGCGCGGGTGATCTCGAGATCGATCGGGAAGTAGGGAGTGCCGCGTGCGAACAGCGCAAGCACGACGAATGCGATCCCGGCCGCCGCCACAGCGAACGGCATGAGGCGGCGGTTCCTCGTTCGAATCACATTGTCTTCAGTGACGGATGCGGTGCGGTACGTGGACGGCACCGCCGGGCGCCCCGAAGGATATTCCGTCATTGGAGTTTCACCTCCTCGGGTTCGGGCTCGGGCTCGTGGTTGGCGATCGCCTTATCCGCGGTCCCGTTCGTCGAGGGGAGTTCGGAGGCGAGCGGATGCGCGTCAGGCGCCGCATCCACCGGAACGGTGAGGCCGATCCCGTTGCCAACGATGACGGAAAGCGCGCTCGGAAGGATTTCGATCTCGACGACTCTGGACCTCTTCGTCACATCCTTGTCCGAGTTGGTCAGGACGGGCTCCTCGGTCGTGATCTTGACCTTGCGGCCGCGATAGGTCTTGATCGGTTCGGCGGACCCCTTCGCGGACGCCAGGAAGTGTTTGGTGAGCGCCACCGTGCCCATCCCGTCGTAGACTCTGATGTCGAGCAGCCCGTCATCCATCTTCGCTTCGGGCGAGACCAGGATGTTCCCGCCCATCAGTGGCGCATTGGAGACCGTGACGATGTTCGTCGCGGCTTCGATTACCAGGTCGTCGACCTCGACACGAACGTGGCCGGGCTTGGTCTCGAAGTATTCGCGGAACGCCTTGGGCACCAACCGCCACTGCTTCTTCTCCGCAGCCTGTCCGGCCAGCACCGCCATGGAACTCAGTCCCACGCCCGCGCCTTCGAGGAAGTGCTGCACGTCCTCGCCATCGCTCGACCTGATGCGGCCGATGTCGATGTGACGGTTCGTCCCCATGCCGATGAGCGCGCACGCGTCGTCAATGCCGAGCGGCACGCCGAGCGAACGAGCGACGTTGTTCATGGTGCCGATCGGCACGATGCCGAGCACGGTGGAGCTTCCGGCGAGCTGTCCGGCGATCTCGGCGATCGTCCCATCGCCGGCGGCGACGACGACCAGCTTGTGGCCGGAATGAACCGCCTCACGCGCCAGCGCGCGTGCCGTCTTTCCGGAGGTCTTCACTCCGATGTGCGCCTGAATACCGTGGGCGCGCAGACTGGTCACGACCTGCGACAGCCGCTTTGCATTGTCCTCTTCCTTGCGGCCCGAGGCGGGATTGAAGATGAGCCGCGCGTGTATTCTGGCGCCGCCGCTATCGCCCTGCCCGGTTCGCTGATCGCCGGTCTCCGCCGAACGACGCTCCAGGTCAGCCATGCTGGATTCGAGCGCCTGCAGCTTGACCTTGCGCCGTTCGAGCCGGGCGGCGGTCTTCTCGACTTTGTCGAGCAGCGCTCGATGCTTGCGCTGCTTGCGATGAAGGGCTTTTCCGAGGGAGCGGGTCGACGGCTCTTTGGTTGCCATGACGGACCTCACGAAGGAGAGGAGGGTGAACGAGAGAAGTGCTCATGCTGGCGCGGCCCCTTTGATGGGAGGCGCATCCACCGAGCGCACATCATGGAGTAGGCAGCGAAGACCATCAGTCCCAAAGCCACAGCAGCGAGCAGAATCCGTCCGTACGGTTGCTTCAGGAGTTCCAGAAGCGCGCCGTCCATGCCGCGCGACTGCTGGGAGCCGATCGTCAGGGCGGCGGTCACGACCAGCATGCCAACGATCGTGAACACCACCCCGCGGGCGACGTGCCCGACCCGGCCGAGTCGTACCGCCCACCGACGCTCGGTCGAACTCATGCGCTCCTGCCTGAGGTCCTTCTCGAAACTTGCCTTCCACCCGATCACGATCTGAGTGATCCCGGCGCCCGCGATCCAACAGAGGCCGATGATGCCGACCATCCATCGGCCTGAAGGCTTGGCGAGCAGTTCGGCCGTCCAATCCCGATCCGCGGGAATGTGCGCCATCGTGCCGGAGATGAAGTTGTAGGTGGCGACAAAGAGCCCCGCGTAAGCCACGGCGCTCAGCAGGTATCCGATCCGCGCCCCAATACCCTTGACGGAGTTCCCTCGGTTGAGCGGATCCAGGACGGCGCGGACCAGTCCCCATACCGCATAGCCCGCAAGGCCGACCGCGATCGGAATCAGGAGGAACCGGCCGAGCGGCTGCTGAGCGATCATCTCCAGGGCCCCGGTGGGCGTGATCGCACTGCCGCTGCCGCCGCCTCCCGGCGCGTCGAGGGCCAGCCTCAACGCGAGGATGCCGGGAAGGAAGTAGATGATCCCCCGCACGATGAAGCCGAGACGCATGAGATAGCCCGCCACGGGATGTTCCGACGCGGCGTCGGCGGCGTGGCCCACCGCGTGTGCTCCAGCAGCGATGGAACCATCGCCCCTGATCTCATGCGGATGGACGGAGTGCGACATCGGCATGGCTCCTTTCGGCTGCGCGAGTAGGAGCCTCGGGCGCGACCGGTTGATGCGTGAAGAAGCGCGGTTTGCCCCATCGGTAGAACCAGATGGTGAGCGCCAACCACAGGCTGCCGAGCAGATAGGCGCCCATCACGTCGCTGAACCAATGCTGGCCCAGATAGATGCGCGACGGCCCCATCAGCACGATCAGAAAGCCGAACACGAAGAGCAACGCGGTGCGACCCCACGACGGCTTGAGCAACGTGAAGACGAGGAACGCGAGGAATCCGCCGAAGGTCGTGATCATGACGACGTGTCCGCTGGGAAAGCTCTTCGAGGTGAGGTCGGCGATGACGTTGATCAAATCTGAGCTGGGCCGCGGACGAACGACGATGAGCTTGATGAGCGAGCCGAGCCCCACGCCGCACGCCGCGAAGATCGCGGCGACCGCCTCCCAACGGAAACCGGCGAAGAGCAGCACCAGGATGGTGAGCCCGCCGAAGATGGATGTCTGCGGGGAGAACCCGATCCAACTCACGCCGTACATAAGCGCCGCGAATGCCGACCCTTTATAGCTCTGCAGCGCCTGGGTAATGGAGAGATCGATTTTGAAGTAGGGAACGATGCTCGCCGCCACCGCCAGAGCGATGAATGCGCCGGAGGCGACGAGGGCATAGATCTGGAACAGGTAGGCCCGATGGCGCCGGGTCGGTTTCGGCGCGATGACGGCCGCATCGAGCTTCTCAAGCGCTGCGTCTGCTTTTGACCCGATGGATTCCGTCGTCACGCGAGCCCCCAGCGCCAGGAAGTCGGTCACGGTCGACCGAGACACACGGATACCCGCGGGCCTGCTGGTGACGGGGTCGTACCGCTGCTGCCACGGCGCCGCAAATGCAGCTATCGGGCCAACGCGGCGGGGGTATCGCCCGCGGCCGGGGTTCGACCCACTGGGGCCGGGGGCGCGGGTTTATGGCCCTTGCGGGCCTGAGGCGGATCCCGCCGGGTCGACCAGCGAAGCGAGGTCTTTACAAGGGCGTTGTAACCGGTGGAGGCCCGCCCTCTCAGCCGCGGGGTCTGCGCCCGCGCCGGGGTCGCTCGCTGACGGTGCCCGTCACGACGTACGTCCCGCTGCGGTCGTCCTTACGCAGGGTGACGACGCCCGACTCCTGCGCGTCCTCGAGCAGCTCGCTGAAGCTGCCGTAGCCGAGCGCCGCCTCCGAGAACGCGGGACGCTTGCGCTTCATGGTGTCCTTGACCAGTGAAGCCTGCATCAGCTCGAAGTTCTCGCGCTGCAGCGCGCGTACGGTGTCCGCCAGCAGGCGGAACGCACCATCCTTGCCCTCCGCAGGCTTGGTGCCGGCCTCGGCAGGCTCGGCGCCGCGCTCGAGGTCCTCGTAGTAGATGAACTCGTCGCAGGCGTTGGCGAGCAGCGGCGACGTGGACTTCTTCATGCCAAGGCCGATGACGTGCCGGCCGTTCTCCTTGAGCTTGGCGACCAGCGGAGAGAAGTCGCTGTCGCCCGAGACGATGACGAACGTGTCGATGTGTTCCTTGCTCCAGGAGAGGTCCATGGCGTCCACGACCAGCCGGATGTCTGCCGAGTTCTTGCCGGTGGACTCGCGGCGCGGGATCTCGATCAGCTCGATGCCGTTCTCGTGCAGGCTCTTCGTGTGCTCGCGGAACCGGTGCCAGTCGGCGTAGGCCACCTTGACGATGACCTTGCCCTTCTCGAGCAGCCGATCGAGGACGCGCCGGATGTCGAACGGGGCGCTGGCGTCGCGCAGGCCGAGGGCGATGTTCTCGAAGTCGATGAACACGGCGATCTGGAGCTGCGGGCCGGGGGCGGTGGGGGAGGTGGGCATGGTCCGAGTCTACTCCTCGCGCCCCGCCCGCCAGTTCACCGCCACCGAGATGCCAGGCACGGTGCGTTCGGCCGGAAGGGTCGCCAGGAACCGGGTTCCGTCCGGCGCCGGGCTCCAGCCCCCGGTGTTGAGCGGCAGCCGATAGAGCTCCCGCGGCGTTCCGAATCGCAACTCGGGCCCCGGCAGCACCGGCACGCTGACGATGGAAAAGTCGGCTCGCAGCAGGAAGATCTCGCGCCCGCTCCCCGACCAGGCTGCGAAGAGCGCCCCGGTCCTGGACACCTGCTGCTTCATCCCCGGGGTGGGGAACGACTGGACGAAAGCCTGCCCGCTCCCGGTCTCATCGGAGGTATAGACGACCCACCGGCCGTCGGGCGAGATGTCCGCGCCCTGCTCATTGAACGGCGTGATCAGGAACGGCGTACGATCGCCGCCCGCGGCGGGCATGACGAACAGGTTCCAGCCGTTCTCGTCGCCGGTTTCGTTCATCACAACCCACTTGCCATCCGGCGACCAGTCGGTGGCGTCCTTGAAGGGAACCGCCGACTGATAGAACACCTCATCCGCTCCGGTGCCGTCGGCTGACCGCCGGTAGATGTCGCGTGGGCCACCCCGGTTCGAGCCATAGAGGATCTGCTTGCCGTCCGGCGACCAGACGCCGGTGTAATTCGTTCCCTTGGCCAACGTGAGCCGGTTGGCCACGCCGCGGGTCAGGTCCACGATCCACAGGTCGAGCGTGCCGCCCGCCTCCTCCTTATTCACGCACGCATACCGACCGTCGGGGGAGAGGGTGAACAGGCTCCAGCGGTCCGGAGCGACATCCACGACTCCAATCTCGTGACCGCCGCGGTCGAGCCAGACGAGTCGCCGGTTCTGCTCGCCTGCGCTCTGCCAGGCGAGTACACCGTTGGCCGAGACGCTGGCGCCGGGAGCACCGCTGTAGATCGACCTTGACGGGGGCTCGCCGATGCTGAACGGATCGCCGGTCACCTGGCGCCGGCCGGGGTCGAAGCGTTGGGCCAGCAGGGCATCGTTGCGCGAGAAGATGACGTAGCCGGGGGCCGCGTAGACCGGCGCGCCAAGTGCGGTCAGCAGTGGGGTGCGTTGCTTCGAGCCCAGCGAGCCGACGTAGCAGGCGAACAGCCCGTTCTTGATCGGCAGTGCGGCGTAGAGGAAGTGCTCACCATCCGGGAGGAAGCAGGGCCAGCGGTGCGCCGTCTCCGCTTGGGTCGAATCCAGGCCCGTGACCGCCTCGGGGGTGCCGCCGCTCGCCCGCACCTGGTAGAGCGGGCCGGCGGGCGAGGGGCTGAAGACGATGATGTCCTTCCGGTTCCAGCTTGCCCCGCGCCCGGTGGCGGCATCGCAAATGGGCTCGGCGCTCCCGCCCGCAACGCGGATTCGCCGGAGCTTGCCATCGGAGAAGAACCCCAGCTGCTTCCCATCGGGCGACCAGAACGGCAGGGTGGCGTTCTTCGTCCCCGGCAGTTCGCGCGCCTCGAAGTCGCCGAGCGGGCGGACCCACAGCGTGATCTGTCCGGTAGAGTCGGTGGCGACGAACGCGATCGTCTTCCCGTCCGGCGAGATGGCCAGATCGTTGGGATCATTTCCCAGGTCCACGCGGCTCGGCGGGTGGATCGCGAAGCGCAACGGCGCAGACTCGGGCTGGGAGGGACGCATCCCGTTCCACGACACGGCGCCGATCGCGGCGCCAGAGACCAGGAGCAGCACCGCGGCCGCGATCGCCTGCCAGCGCGGCCGCGGGGGCGCCCCGACCGGCATCGCGACGGCACCGGAGGCTCCTGCCGCGGGGCCCATGCGCGACGCGCTCGACGCGCGGCTCCCCATCAGCTCTTCAAGCTCGATGCGGGCGTCGCCGATGTCGCGCAATCGCCCGCGTGCGTCGCGCTCGAGGCAGCGGGCGAGCAAGGCGCGCAGCTTCTCGGGCGTGTCGGCCGGGAGCTTCGAGGCATCGGCCGAGCCCTGCAGGATGAGCGCGATGGCGTCCGACACGGTTTCGCCCGCGAATGCCTGCGCGCCGGTCAGGCACTCATAGAGGACGCAGCCGAACGACCAGATGTCGGTGCGCCGGTCCACCGGTTTGCCGCGCGCCTGCTCGGGGCTCATGTAGGCGGCGGTGCCGAGGATGACGCCGGCGCCGGTTGCGGCGTAAGTGAGGGTGGGCGACTGGGTGAGATCGGAGCTCGAATCGGCGCCGCCGGCCGCGCTCTTGGCGAGGCCGAAGTCCAGAACCTTCACGTCGCCGGCGGGCGTGAGCTTGACGTTCCCGGGCTTGAGATCGCGGTGGACGATGCCGGCCTCGTGCGCCGCTTCCAGCGCGCCCGCGATCTGGCGGCACACGTCGAGCGTGTCGTGCAGAGTCAGGGGGCCGCGGCGCAGGCGCTCGGCCAGGGTCTCGCCCTCGACGTACTCGAGAACGAGGAATCGCTGTCCATCGGCCTCCTCCAGCCCGTAGATGCCTGCGATGTTGGCGTGAGTGAGCGCGGCGAGCAGCCGGGCTTCGCGCTCGAAGCGGGCGAGGCGCTCGGGGTCGCGCGCGAACGCGTCAGGCAGCACCTTGATCGCCACCGGACGGTCCAGCCGCGTGTCGCGGCCGAGGAAGACGACGCCCATCCCGCCGCGGCCGACCTCGCGCTCGATGGGGTAGGGACCGATCTTCTGGGGTGGCATCGCGGCACTATAGCCGAGATCGCGCGCGCTCACTCGCCCGCGAGCCCGCCGCGCACCGCGAGCGCAAGCGAGATCGCGAGCGCCAGCGCCGCCAGCGTCCCGAGGACGCGAACCAGCGGTCCGGGCGCGGGGCCGCCGAGCCGCGGGCTGAGCGGGATCACCGCTCCGAGCAGAGCACCCGCCGCGAGGCCGGCGGCGTGGGCGGTGTTGTCGGTGGCGTTCCGCGTGAAGCCGGCCGCCAGTCCCTGCCCGAGCAGGAACAGCAGCGCGCCCCCCATCGCCCGCGCACGCCCCGGAGCGAGGCGGTGCCGGACGCGCCAGGCGCTCACGAGCAGTGCGCCGCCGAGAGCGAAGATGGCGCCCGAGGCGCCGACGCTGAGGCTGATCCCCGGAACATCCCGTGTCGCGCGCCAGGCGAGGCTCGCGAGCGACGCCAGTGCCCCGCCCGCGGCGTAGATCACCCAGAAGCCCCAGCGGGTGAAGATGCGCTCCACCGCGGGGCCAAGGATGAGCATCGTCGCCGCATTGAAGAAGGCGTGCGCGATCCCGGCGTGGAGGAACGTCGAGGCCAGCAGACGCCACGCGGTCTCGAGCGCGTTCAATCGCGGGGCGCTGGCGCCCCAGGCGAGGAGGGCATCCGCGTCGCCGATCTCGCGCCGCACCGCGATCATCGCGAACATCGCGGCCCACGAGAGGAGCAGCAGTGCGGTGCCCCACGGCGGGACGTCTCCGACCGCGGACCAGAGCTCGACCGGAGGCGGCTCGTCCGGATCGGGAGGGATGTAGTCCGGATCGGTCTCCATCCCCTCGGCGTCGGTCGGGTCGGACATGGCGCCGGGACCCTATCATCCCGGCGCGGAACGCCTGCAGGCCGCTTGAGAACGCCCTACGCCGCCGTGCGCACGAGGAAGTCGTCGATCCGTTCCGCCAGGGCCTCGAGCGCCATCGGATGCGGCATGGGCTTCACCGTCCCGGTGGTCCGCTTGTCCACCGCCGCCAGATGATGATCGAGCAGCTCCTCGACCGGTGCGTTGGGGAACTGGGCGTGGTGGAACTTCAGCTCCTTGCGGTTCTGCCCCTGGTGGATGGACGTGGTGATCGCCGAGCCGTCGGTGAACTGCGTGTTGAACTCGTAGATGAACTGACCCATCGTGCCGGCGTAGGTGAGGCCGTAGACATCGCCGGCCTCCCGGGCGTAGCCGCGGATCACGACCTCGCCGAACGCCTCGCACACCATGTCGCCGAGCGACACCATCCCCTTGCCCACCATCGCCTCGTCCACGAGCGTGACGGCCCGGGGCAGGTCCACCGACGCGCCCGGATCGCGGGCGGGATAGAGACGCAGGAAGAGCTCGACCAGGTTGAGCCGGGCTCGGACCTTGAGGATGTCGGCGCGGAGGAACGTGCTCCGGCGGCCCTCGAAGACGGGCTGCGTGCCGCGCGGCGCGGCGAAGGCCTGGCTGAGCTTCTCGCCGATGGCCCCCACGATCACGTCGAACTCGTCGGCCGACCGCTGCTCCGCCGCCTGACCCGATAGCGCATCCCACGGGCCCGCGGCGAACCTGTGGCGGAACACGTTCATCGCCAGATAAGGCCGCCACTGCCGGGAACGCACGGTGATGCCGCGACCGGACACGACCGGCTGATCCTTCGCCTCGTCCCCGAAGTGCCGGCCCTTGCGCCCCAGTTCGAGAACGGCATCGGCTTCGCCTGTGCTCTTCGTCGTGAACGGGCCGCGCGCGGCGATCCCTCCGAAGAGCTTGAGGGCGGCTCTGAGTTCGGCGCCCGTCACCTTCGGGTGCGCGTGCGTGAGCTTCCACCGCCCGCGTTCGACCACGCCCCGGAAGCGCATCCCGCCCGCCTTAACGCGCGGCGCGTCGTGGGCGGTCCCGGGCACCGAGGCGCTCACCATCTCGAGCGTGCTGCCGTTCGGGAGGGATGCGAAGAGGGTCTCGAGCTTCCTGAACGTGCCCGCGCGCATCCACACCGAGGTCCACGGTTGTCCGACCCGCCACTCCGCTCCGGCCTCGATCGCGCTGAGATGCTCGAGCCCGCGTGGCTGACGGAGCTTCGCCGGTCGCGACAGCTTCGCCACGAATCCGATCTCGACGTCATTTTCGCATGCCCAGGGCAGGTACCACAGCGTGGCCGCAGAGGCGGTGACCGGTCCGCCCGCGATGGGCGCCGGTGCGAGGGAACCGAGATGATCCAGGATGGGCTGGACGAGATCGGGCGCAGGAGCGTTGCATTCGGCTGCTGCGACCACCCGATGCTCGGCCGCCGCCTGGCGCTCGGCCTCGATCTCCTCGCGCCAGCCGGGGAACGCCTCGCCCAGGCCGATGACGTCAAGCAACCGCGGGAGGTTCCCCACGTCCCACGTCCGCTCTTCCTCAGTCACCGAGGCGCCCGTGAGAGCATCGCGCACGGCGGCGCGGTCGTGCCGCAGGCCGCAGGCGGCGAGGGCGTCGCTCAGCGATCGCGCGCGCGCCTTGAGGTGTTCTCCCATCGCCCGCGCGATCGGGCCTTCGGGCAGCGGGCCGGCGTACCGGTAGTCCTCGGGCAGGCCGTTCTCGCACTGATCGATGAACCGCCTCAGGGTGACGCTCTTCTTCACCTTCTCTCGGCCGGCCGCGAGGTCGTTGTACCGGAACCAGTGGGCATGGCGGAAGAACTTGCGCGTCGGCGGATAGACGGCGAGCGTCCAGTGCGCGCCGTCCTCGGTCCAGGCCTGAAGGGATGGGCGCCCGAGCGCGCGCAGGGTCGCCTCGGCCCGCGGTCCAACCAGCCCGGAGGGGCCGAACAGGTTGAATGCCGCCCAGGTCCATCCCTCGGAGCGCGAGGGCCCGGACGATTCCAGCATGGGAAATGCCGCGAGGAACTCATCGGGTTCGATGTCCCGCACCGCGATCAGACCGACGCGTGCCGCCATCTTGAGATCCCTCCGCGCGAACGCCCGAAGCCGATCCGCCCGCTGTCGCAGGACGCCGACCCCCTGGGCCCGCGGAGTTATCGGCCCACCCGCGGCCGGCCATGAGCCCGCGGTTGACCATTGACAAACCGCGGCCACCCGCGACATCATTCCTTACGAGTTCACTCGCGCGGCCTATCCGCGCGCGAGCCCGCAGGCTTGGGCGGCCGACGGGTTCGGGAGGGTTGGGTCCCTCCATGGAAGGGAGCCCCAAAAAGGAGGTGATCCATTGGACAGTAGTCGTTTGGGTTCGGTGGAGGTGGCGACCTCGTAGGGGACCTTCCGGTGCCCTGGCGCAACGGGGCAATCCCGCAGCGGGGAACCCAGCGCCATCGAAGCCGAAAGCCTTGGGGCCCTGGCGTAATCCAGCCGGGGCCCCATTAGTTCCCCCCCCGATCCCGCTCCCGCGCGAGCCCCTTCAGCGGGCGCCCCCTCGCGCCGATACCGTTGACCTGGCGCCGAAGGTCTGAGGGGGACCGCTGCCCCCTCGGGCTCCGGCTATGCTCGAGAGGGATCTTGGGAGACTCGACGCCGCACCCCTGGTGGTCACCGCGCGATCGTGGATCGCGCGCGCTCGACGACGGTTCCGCATCCGGCTCGCTCCCGGCGTTCGAACCACAGGACGTCCTCGACCTCGCGCCGACGCCGATGTTCGCCTTCGATCTCGAAGGGCGGTTCATCTGGTCGAACGCCGCGGCCGAAGCGCTGTGCGGGCGCCCGATCGCCGAGCTGCGCGGACGTCCCTACTCCGAGGTCGTCGCGGCCGAAGACCGTGCCCGACTCGCGCATGAAGTGGTGCGTCAGCGCCGGCGGGGCCGGGCGGTCGCATCGACCCGGCTCGGGGTCCGCGCGGCCGACGGGAGCGAACGGCGGATGGCGGTTCGCATCCACCGGATGCCGACCACGCGGGGCGGGGTCCAGTTCCTGGCCATGGCATACGAGCCCACGCCGGAGTCCGCGGCGTCTGCCTTTGTGCCCGGCGCAGTCGACGTGGGCGAGAAGACACACGCCGACCTCAAGGGCCAGTTCCTGGCCAACGTGAGCCACGAGATCCGCACGCCGATGAACGGCATCCTCGGCATGTCCAGCCTGTTGCTCGAATCGGACCTGGACCGCGACCAGCGCGGCTTTGCCGAGCTCATCGTGTCATCGGCACGCGCGCTGCTCGATCTCGTGGACGACGTGCTCGACTTCTCGAAGGCCGAGGCGGGCCGGCTCGACATCGACACCATCGACTTCGACCTGCGCCTGAATGTCGACCAGGTCGCGGCGCTGCTCGCCCCGTATGCCGACGCCCAGGGGCTGGCGCTGACGTGCAACATCGGGCACGAAGCGCCGTCCCTGGTGCGAGGGGATCCGGGCCGCATCCGCCAGATCCTCCTCAACCTGACGGGCAACGCGATCAAGTTCACCGAGCGGGGCGAGGTGGCGATCCGGGTCGAGCGGACCCAGGAGACGCCGACCCACGTCACGCTCCGGTTCTCGGTCAAGGACACCGGGATCGGCATGACGCCCGAACAGATGGCGCGCCTCTTCCAGAGCTACGTCCAGACCGATCCGGCGATCTCCCGGCGGTTCGGCGGCACCGGGCTCGGGCTCGCCATCTCGAAGCACCTGGTGGAGCTCATGGGCGGCGAGATGGGTGTCGCGAGCCGCGACGGGGAGGGCAGCACCTTCTGGTTCTCGTTGCCGCTCGAGAAACAGTCCGCCGTGGCCCAGGCGCCGCCGGCCGAGGATGTGCTGAAGGGGCTGCGCGTGCTGGTCGTGGATCCGGCCCGCAGCGCGCGGCAGTCCATGGTCGAGATGCTGCTCGGCTGGGGATGCGCTCCGGCCGAGGCGGAGAACGACGAGGACGCGCTCTCGATCCTCGCCTCCGCAGCATCAAGGGACGAGCCGATCGAGGTCGCGATCATCGACATGCACATGGCCGGCATGGAGGGCGAGGCCCTGGCCCGCGCCATCCGCGCCGAGAGCTCGCTCGCCACGACGCGCCTGGTGCTGCTCGCGAGCCTCGGGCGTCGCGGCGCCGCCGCGCGCGCGCGCGAGGCGGGATTCTCCGCCTACCTGCTCAAGCCGGTCCAGCAGCGCCACCTGCGGGCCTCGCTGGCGGAGATCGTCGCCGGACCCGCCGAGGGCGCGCCGGACTCGAGCAGGTTGGTCACCCGCCACTCACTCGAGGAACTGCGTCGCCAGCGGTGGCGCATCCTCATGGTCGAGGACGACGCGGTCAATCAGCTCGTGGCGATGTCCGCGCTCAAGCGCGCGGGTTACTCGGGCGAGGTCGCGTCCACCGGCGCCGAGGCGATCGCCGCATGGGAACGCGAGCGCTTCGACCTGGTCTTCATGGACATCAACCTGCCCGACATGGACGGCATGGAGGTGACCCAGGAGATAAGGCGACGGGAGGGCGAGAACGGGCCCCGCACGCCCATCATCGCCATGACCGCCACAACCTCCACGAACGACCGTGACCGCTTCCTTGCGGCCGGCATGGACGATCACCTTCCCAAGCCGGTGGACCTGGACGCGCTCGCTCAGGCCGTGCACCGCTGGGTGAACCCGGAGGGCGAATCGAAGGGCGGGGGGACGTTCGAGGCCGCCGCGGAACCCGCGGCGAACGGGGCGCAGGTCCTGGCGCTCCCGACCCCCGACGGCCCGGTCCTGGACCGCGCCCAGCTCGAGGACGCCTGCATGGGCGACCCCGAGCTGCGCCGCACGCTGGTGCAGACCTTCCTCTCCGACATCCGCCGCCGGCTCGATCACCTGTACGGTCGCCTCGCGGCCGGTGACGCGCACGCGGTCGAGTTCGAGGCGCACGGACTCAAGGGGATGTGCGGCACGATCGGCGCCGTGCGCTGCGCGGAGCTGTTCGGCCTCATCGAGCGCCACGGTCGTAACCGCGACCTGGTCCACACCGCGGATCTGATCTCGTGCGCCGCCGAAGAGGTCGGCCGGGTGGAGGGCGTGCTCGCGCCCATCCTGAACGCCGCCTAGTCATCCCGGCGCCCGCGGGGCGCGTGCGCGCTGTGGTATCGTCCCGCGCCTCATGCGTTCGATCGCGTCCCCTCGTCTCTGGCTGCTCGCGCTCGCCCACTTCACGATCGACTCCTACTCCAGCTTCTTCTCGCCGCTCCTGCCGCTGCTGGTCACCAAGCTCGACCTGAGCCTGACGCGGGTCGGGACGCTGGTGGCGCTTGCCTCGGTCGCATCGTCCCTCGCCCAGCCGGTGTTCGGATTGCTCGGCGACCGCCTGCGCCGACCCTGGTTCATCGCCTTCGGCCCGCTCGTCGCCGCGCTCTTCATGAGCGGGATCGGGATGGCGCCCACCTACGGCGCGCTGGTGGGCCTGCTGATGCTGGGCGGCCTCGGGGTCGCGGCGTTCCATCCTCAGGCGGCGGCGCTGGCGAGCGACCTCTCGCCGCGTCGCAGCATGGCGATGGCGATCTTCGTGACCGGAGGGACGCTGGGATTCGCGCTGGGCCCGCTCCTCGCCGTCCTGGTGGTGGACGCGTTCGGTCTCGAGCGCACCTGGATCGCCGCGTTCCCGGGCCTGCTCATGGCGAGCCTGCTGATGGTGTGGTTCGCGCGCGTGCGACCGCATCCGCGCGAGGGAAGGGTGCGCCCCCGGCTCTCGGGACTCAAGCCGGTGCTGCGACCGCTCACGCTGCTCTACTTCGTCGTCGTGTGCCGGTCGGCGGTGTCCTACGGCTTCATGACCTTTCTTCCGCTCTACCTGAATCGTCAGGGCTGGAGCGTGAAGCAGGGCGGTGCACTGCTCACGGTCCATCTCGTCTTCGGGGCGCTGGGTGGATTCCTGGGCGGCTGGCTCGCCGACCGCTGGGGCGGCCGCCGGGTGGTCGTGCGCTCGTTCGTGCTGGCGGCGCCGCTCTACGTGGCGTTCCTCTTCCTGCCCGACTGGCGCGGTCTGGTGTGTCTCGTGCTCGGCGGCTTCTTCCTCCAGGCCTCGCTGCCCGTGAACGTCGTGATGGGGCAGGAGCTCTCGCCCGAGCACTCCTCGACCATCGCGAGCCTCCTGATGGGGGCGGCGTGGGGCGTGGGGGCGCTCCTCATCGGTCCGGTCGGGGCGCTGGCCGACGCGCGCGGGCTGCACATGGCGCTCCTCGTGCTCGCCTCGCTCCTGGGCGTGGGCCTGCTCTGCGCGCTGGCGCTGCCGACGGTCAAGCGGCACTGCGCGCCGGTCGACCTCGCCCAGCCGGCGACCGGGAGCGCGGGTAAGTAGCGGACGCCTACGCCCGGACGTCCAGTGTCGCCGGGAGCGGGGCCGCGATCGGGCCGGCCGGGCCGGCCGGGCCCGCCGGGGAAGTCAGGACCGCTTCCGCCGGCCCCGACTCCGACGTCTCCGCCGGTGCGGTCACCCAGCGCTCGGCCCACATCTGGAGACTGAGCAGCGTCCACAGCGTGCGGCCGCGGTCGGCGCGGTTCCCGAGGTGGGCGTCCACGACCTCACGGGTCGCGCGGGGGTCGAGCACGCCGGCGCGCCCGATCCGCTCCGCCGAAAGCACATCGTCCACGAGGCCCCGCATCGGACCTCGCGCCCATGCCGAGAACGGGGGCGAGAAGCCCTGCTTGCGGCGCCCGAGCACGTCGGCGGGCAGCAGGCCGCGCGCCGCCTGGCGGAGCGCCCACTTGCCGGTCCCGCCGCGCAGCCGGGCCGACTCCGGCAGGGCGAGCGCGAACTCCACCAGCGCCTGGCGCAGGAACGGCGCCCGGGATTCGACCCCGTGGGCCATGGTGCAGCGATCCACCTTGGTCAGCAGGTCGCCCGCCAGGTAGAGCTCGAAGTCGAGCAGCTGGTAGGCCACGAGGCTGGGCCGCCGCGGGTCGCGCACGACGCCCGCCTCGGCCAGACGTCGCGCCAGCGTCTCGACGTGGGCGAGGGGCGCCGAGCGATCGAGCGCGGCGCGCAGTGACGGCGCCAGCAGGGCGTGCGCCTCGTCGGGGGCCGCTGTCCCGAACCAGCGCAGGTGGCGTTCGAACGGAGCGACCCCGCGCGTGGCGAGGAAGCGCTCGATCAGGTGCGCGATCGTGACGTGATGGTGGGCGGGGCGGAATCGGCGCGCCAGCGCCATCACGGCCGCGCACAGCGGGCCGGGCAGGGCGTCGGCGAGCGCGGCGTGGCGGTGCCCGAGGTAGGTCGGATATCCGGCGAACAGCTCGTCGCCGCCCTCCCCGGTGAGCACGACCGGGACGTGGCGGGACGCGAGCCGTGCGAGCGCCCAGGTCGGCAGCACGCTCGGGTCGCCGAGCGGCTGGTCCATGGTCGCCGCGTAGCTCAGGAGCGCCTCCTCGCCGGCGGCCACGTCCATCGTCAGCTCGTGGTGGTCGGCGCCGATCGCCGTCGCCACCTCGCGCGCGAAAGCCGACTCGTCGTAGCCGCGATGCGGCAGACGCAGGCTGAAGGTGGGGAACCCGTGTCCCAGCACGCGCCGGGTGAGGGTCGCCACCAGTCCCGAGTCGATGCCGCCCGAGAGGAACACGCCGAACGGGACCTCGGCCGGGACGCGCGAGGCGACGGCGCTCTCGAGCGCTTCGAGCACCGCCGCCGGGGTGTCGCCGGCCCGCATCGGTCCGCCCCGCATGCTCGATGACCGGGCGGACATCCGCCCGCCCGCGGCGCCGGAATCGGACGTCAGCGCCGGTTCACCGGGGATGCCCCCGCGCCAGGCCGCCTCCCGTGCGGCGCCTGGCACCAGGGAGTCCCACGGCCGCCAGTAGCGGGTGACGCGCTCGAATCCGTCGCCCATCTCCAGCACGTGCGCGGGCGGGAGTTGCCGGATGGCGGCGAAGGCGGAGTCCTCGCCGGCGAAGAAGCCATGCGCGAGGTAGCGCGCGAGCGCCTCGGGCGAGGGATCGCGCGAGATCCACGGAAGCGCCGTAAGCGCGGCGGGCTCCGAGGCGAACGCGACGCCGCGCGCGTGACGGGCGACGAATAGCGGTTTCTCACCGGCGCGGTCCCGGGCCAGCGTGAGCCGGCGCGCCCGCCGGTCCCACAGCGCGACGGCGAACTGGCCGTCGAGGTGGGCCAGGAAACCGGCGCCGTCGTGCTCGTAGAGATGGGGGATGACCGCCGTGTCGGGGCCGTCCGCGACGTCATGTCCGCGTCCGCGCAGCAGGAGGCGGAGCGCCGCGTGGTTGTAGATCTCGCCGTTGACGACCGTGCGCAGGGTGTCGTCCTCGTTGGCGAGGACGCTGGCCGGCGCCTGGCGGGCGACGATCGCGAGGCGCGCGATGCCCAGCGCCATCCCGTCGCCCTCCCAGGCGGCGGTGCCGCTCGGACCCCGATGCCGGAGGCGTTCCACCATGCGCGCGACGAGGCCCAGCCGTTCGGCCGGATCCATCCGCGGGGCCCACAGTCCGGCGATGCCGCACATCGGTGGTTCGGACCTCCTGTCTCCAACGGTGCCGCGGTTCAGTGCAAGGGGTCGCGGCGGTAGGCGACGAATCGGATGTCGCGATGGATCTCGCGCCAGCCGACCGGCGCCGGGTCGTCCCGCCTGGCGGATCGCACGAGCAGCGCAGGCGGGTCGCCCGCGGCGGCGCCCGCCGCGGGCGGTGTGCAGTGCCCGCGCGCGCCGCGCGAATCGCGATAGCGGGGGTGTTA